>DASWKT010000057.1:0-6920 GCA_036396515.1 Anaerolineales bacterium
CCACAATGATCGTGGCCAGTGAGGCGGACATCGATACGCCTTCTTTGCGCTTCAGGATCACGGCACGCAGCGCTTCTCCCGCCCGTGCGGGGTAAATGTTATTTCCCATATACCCAATGGTGATGATTGGGAATATTCTCCTTGTGGGTATCTTCTTGATTGGCCCAAGCAGGTAATGCCATCTCCAGGCCCGCACCCACACCCCAACAAAATAGACACCAATCCCGGGCAGCAGCCAGAAATAATTTGCCTGTTTTACAGATTCCCAGAACTCCTCGAGGTGCAGACCGCGTAATGCCAGCCAGATGAAAAGGACGCTGATCAACACTCCAACCCAAAATTGCCATTTTTTCATGCGGCGGATTGTAACATGTGGCACTTGCAACTTCCATCTATTCCTGCGTAGGCCTTAAATCGAGGGAATATGTCTTACAGACCCTTGGTGGCTTAACCTGCTTGTTGAGCTCCTCATCGCAGTGATTATCCTTATATGGTCTGAGGTCGTTGCCGATTTCAGCGTCATTTAAATGATTATCTCTTTCAAAGGGAAAGTTTGATCAGTCAACTGACTGGCTGGATTGTTCTTGTTATAATCTTCCTGTGCAACTTAACCAGCCAGCGCCTGATTTTGAATTGCCTGACCTTCAAGGCATTCCTCATCAATTAAGCGCCTATCGTGGGAAGATCGTCATCATCAACTTTTGGTCGGCGGAATGCCCGCATTCGGAGCGAACCGATCGTTCACTAATGACCTGTTCGGTGCAATGGGGCGCGGAGGTGGAAATACTGTCTATTGCGGCAAATCAAAATGAATCGCTCCAAATGTTGGAAGAGGCGGCTAAAACCCGGCGCCTGGCAATTGTCCTGATCGATGCGGAACATGTGGTCGCAGACCTGTATGAAGCGCAGACGACTCCACATATCTTTGTCCTTGACCGTGAGGGAACCCTTCGCTATCGCGGCGCGGTGGATGATGTCACGTTTCGGCTGAGGAAAGCCAGGCGCTTCTTTCTGGAAGAGGCGGTTGGAGCGTTGCTAGAGGGGCGCTTGCCCGAGTTGCCTGAAATGCCTGCTTACGGCTGCACCATCGTGCGTGAAATTTGATAGAATTCAATCGTGCCACTAGAAACCTCTGCAAAAGTTGCATTTCTTAAGAAAATCCATCTCTTCCAGGGTTTGGAGGATGAAGAGCTTCAGGCTATCGCGGAAAAGCTCACCGAGGCCGATTATCCCGCGGGAGCCGTTATTTTCGAACAGAACAGCAAAGCTGAGAGTTTCTATTTGATCTATGGCGGGAGTGTACGCATTACCCGCAGGCAGGATGGGAAACAGTTTCAGCTTGCGGTTTTCGTAAAAAATGATTATTTTGGCGAGATGGCTCTGATCTCGAAGCGCCACCGTTCTGCAACCGCCACGGCTGTGGCGGATACTTCTTTGCTCGTTCTCTCCCGGAAGGATTTTGAAGCGCTTTATAAGCGAGTTCCTGAACTTCGGTTAAATCTTGGAGTTGCAGTTCAAAGCCGTCAACTGCATCGCAGATTGCGATTCAAATGGTTGACGCCAAGTGAGGTGGTTTATTTCCTGGCGCGTAAGCATCGAATTGTTCTATATCAAATGCTCGTCTGGCCTGCTCTTGCCTTGTTTGTGCCCATCTTTTTTTTCTATGGCTGGTACTCTATCGCTCGTTTTTGGATCGTTATGGTAGCAGCCGTGGGTTCATTGATCGCAATTATCTTATGGATAATATGGATTTGGATCGACTGGGGCAACGATTATTACATTGTCACCAACCAGCGCGCGGTCTGGCTTGAAAAAGTTGTGGGTATTTACGATAGCAGGCAGGAATCCCCGCTTAGTACAGTCGTCGCAGTTGGCGTAGAGGCAAACCCAATCGGCCGTATTCTGGATTATGGTGATGTGATCGTGCGGACATATGTAGGAAAAATCCCGTTTACGAGTGTAGATCATCCCAAGCACGCCGCGCGCATGATCGAAGAACACTGGAGGCGTACACGGGAGGCTGCTCTTGACGTTGAGAAGGAAGCCATGAAAGAAGCTCTTCGCAAAAAACTAGCACTCTCGCCGCCTCCTTCAGCTAAGCCGAAAACTGATTCTGCTCCACCACCCACTCCTCAGACGAAACGCCGACGCTTAGACTTGTTGCGCATGCTTGGCGCGAACACGCTGAGCCTTCGCTATGAAACGGGCGACAGGGTGGTCTATCGAAAGCACTGGATTGCGTTGATTTTGCAGGCACTGATTCCTGTATTGGGTATACTCGCCGTATTCATCTTATTCGTCTCCCGGTTGGTCCAACTGGCTTTCAACCCGAATGAATTCTTTATCTCGTTCCAAGGTGGGGTCACCGTAGATACATGGGCGACTGCCTATTTCCTTGCATTGTTTCCTTTCCTCGGATGGTTTATCTATGAAGTGATAGATTGGAGCAACGATAAATTCGAAGTCACACCCGAACAAATCATCGATCTTGATAAAAAGCCTTTAGGCACAGAATCGCGGAATGCTGCCCAATTAGACAACATCCTGGCCATAGAGTATAAACGGATTGGCATTTTGGGAAACATCTTCAATTATGGGAGTGTATATATTACTGTCGGTGGTACCAAACTTATTTTCGAAGATGTGATAGATCCCGCCACTGTCCAATCGGATATTGACCGCCGCCGCGAGGCACGCATCCAGAAAAAGGAACAAGCTGCAAATGCCGCAGAACGCGAGCGCATGGCAGGATGGCTGGCAACCTATCATGAAAATGCCCAAGTTTTTAAGGAAGAAGAAGAGAAAAAGAAGAATCAGAATTCAAGGTAAAATCGGGAATTCTCAAGACCCATCAAATGTCATCCCGGGCAAAGGTTCTCCAATATCGTGAGGAGAACCTGTTAGATTATAGAAAACTTTCCCTCAAGGTGACATAAAAATAATATAGCTAAAGGCAAATCTCAAAAAATGGCTCTCCGTAATATTGTTACCCTCCCTGAACCTGTATTACGCCGCAAGGCTCGCAGAGTTGGCACATTTGATAAAAATCTCCAGACCTTGATAGATGACATGATCGAAACTATGCGTGACGCACCGGGTGTGGGCCTTGCAGCGCCGCAGGTGAATGTCTCCGAACGCCTGATCGTTATTGAATATGCTGAAGAGGAGGACGAAGAAGACGAGTCAGAAAAACCCAAGAAGCTATTTGTGATGATCAACCCCGAGATAGTGAAAAGCTCCGCAGAGACCCTGATGGGTGTGGAAGGCTGTCTTTCCATCCCTAATCTGATCGGCGAAGTGGAACGTCACGCTACGGTACAAGTGAAGGGATTGAACCGTCATGGCAAGCCGGCGAAGGTCAAAGCGGAGGGCTGGCTGGCGCGCATCTTTCAGCATGAGATTGATCACTTGAACGGGATCCTCTTCCCAGACCGCGCTACACGTGTCTGGAAGCCGCAGGAAGAAATTGACCCGGAACAAGAAGTTTAATGACTTTTAACCTGAGACGGTTAACTCAAAGTGACCTGCCTCGCCTGCGTCAGTTCTGGAAAGAAAACTGGGGCGACGAATTTGTGGTTGCACACGGGGTGGTCTATCGTCCGGATAATTTGGATGGATTTATCGCTTTTGAAGGCAGGGAGTGGATTGGCGGGATCACTTATGATTTTTCAGGAAGTGACTGTGAGATCATCTCCCTTGATAGTTTGCGCGAAGGACAGGGTCTTGGGACTCTGCTCATAGAGAGAGCCATTAGCGCGGCGCGCGCAAGAGGTTGCCAGCGTATTTTCCTCATCACAACCAACGATAATTTGAATGCGCTTGGCTTTTATCAGAAACGCGGTTTTGAACTGGTTGCTGTCCATCGTGGTGCGGTGAACGAATCGAGAAAGATCAAACCCAGTATTCCTTTGATTGGAAATGATGGCATCCCATTACGTGATGAAATAGAATTGGAAATGCTGCTATAAATGCTCCGCAAGGGCGGCGCTAAGAGCACATATGTATCTTAAACACCTCTCCCTCACTAACTTCCGCAACTTCACCCGCCTAGATGTTGACATCCCCAGACAGATTGTCGTGTTGGTGGGGGATAATGCACAGGGCAAGACCAGTCTGCTCGAAGCCATTTATTTCCTGGCGGCGTTCACGTCTTTTCAAACTCATGCGGATCGTCAGATTGTCAACTTTTACGAAGCAAAAAAGAATGAGCTTACCGTCACGCGGCTAGTTGCCGAATATCAACGTAATAAAGGCAGACATCGTTTGGAGGCACGTCTTATTCTTGAACCGACGGGTGTGTTGAACAGTCAGCGCCTTCGCAAGGAAATCTTGCTGGATGGCGTGAAGAAACCTGTTAATGAAGTCATTGGTCATTTCAACGCGGTCAGCTTTCTGCCGCAGATGTCCCAGATTATCGAAGGCGCGCCCGAGGACCGCCGTCGCTATCTTAATCTTGCGCTGGCTCAGTCTACACCTGCATATGCGCGCGTGTTGAGCGAGTACAACCAGGCACTCACACAACGCAATGCGCTCCTCAGGTTGCTGGCGCAACGCAGCGGAAACAGCGACCAGCTTGAAGTGTGGGATGAGCCGTTGGCTCGCTTGGGTGCACAGATTATCTTGTGGCGCATCGAAGCCATCCAGCAGATAGAGCGACTCGCTTCACGCGTCCATAACGAACTGACCCGCGGATCCGAGATTCTTCGCCTTTCGTACGAACCCGCCTTCGATCCGTTGCCACAGCCGAATGGACAGTTGGGTTTGAGGATGGATACCGTCGTTGATCGTTCGCGTTTGGAACTGAATGAAATCCGAGATGGTTTTCGGGCGCGCTTGCATGCAATCCGCAGTGAGGAGATCGGGCGCGGTGTGACGACAATTGGTCCGCACCGTGACGAGCTGCGTTTTCTTGCGAATGATATTGATCTTGGCAACTATGGCTCGCGTGGACAGGTCCGCACGACGCTGTTGGCGTTGAAGCTCGCCGAAGTGAACTGGATGAAGGACCGCACGGGCGAATGGCCCGTGATCCTGCTCGATGAAGTGATGGCCGAGTTGGATTTACAGCGCCGCGCTGATTTATTAAAATATGTCGGTGAAAGTGAACAGATATTGTTCACCACAACGGATTTGAATTTGTTCACGCAGGATTTTGTAGAGAAGTCTGAAGTGTGGAGAGTGAGCGGGGGAAAGGTGGAGAAGTAATTGACCTTATCAGACCCCTTCATTCGATCCGTCCTTGAAACAATCGACTCCCCAGATATCGTTGGTGTTGGCATCGTAGGCAGTTATTCACGCGGACAGCAAGGCAAGTACAGCGACGTTGATTTCGATATATTTGTCAACAAAGTGCCTGAGAATCCTTACGACCGTTACACATTGCGCTATTGGGACGGGAAACTTGTCAGTCTGAAATACACCCTGCTTGATGACGAACGCTCCACATTGATTAATCCGCGCCGCGCGATCTGGGCTGTGCCGGGTCTGCGCGGAATGAAAATTGTGCTCGATAAAGATGGCTCATTGGGCGCATTACAGCAAGCTGCCCACGCCTTTGATTGGTCTTCTTTGCAATCTGCGGCAAATGAATACGCTGCGGAAGAGGTGATGGGGTGTTCAGAGGAAGTCCATAAAATCTTGAACGGTCTTGTACGCGGGCATGAGTCAACTGTGTTGTACGCAACCTGGGGGTTGGTGAATGGAATGCTAAGCGCGGTCGCAGTGCAGAGGGGATTGATGATCGTCAGCGAGAATCGCTATTTTGATCTGATTCAGGATTCGATAGGGCGTGACTCGAAGTGGACGCGCGCCTTCCGAGCCGCGTGGGGTCTGGATCCAACTGCATCCCAATATCAATTACGCGGCGCCGCGGCATTGATGTTATTTCGCCTTACCGCAGTCATGTTCGATGATTTGATTCCCAAAAAGCATCGCGATGTGGTGAACAACACATTGCGCTTGATCAAGGAGGCTGGCTACTCGTGAGTACACTCGTGAACAGGTTGGCTCAGCGCGCGCTGAAGATCCACGAACGACTGCTTGAATTTTATGGTGAGCCGATTTGGCGCAATCCATTGCCCGCGATTGATGAACTGGTTTCAACCATCCTTTCACAGAACACGAACGATATCAACCGTGATCGTGGCTTTAATGCTTTGCGTGCAAAGTTCGGGACGTGGGAAGGAGTGCGTGATGCAGACACTATGGATGTCATGAATGCCATTCGCCCTGCCGGACTCGCCAATCAAAAAGGACCACGCATTCAGCAGGTGTTGCGTTCCATTACTGAAGAACGCGGCAGCCTGGATCTATCTTTTCTTGAAAAATTAACTGTTGATGAAGCGCGTGCCTGGCTGACCCGATTCAACGGTGTCGGCCCGAAGACCGCTGCCATTGTTTTGTGTTTTTCGCTAGGAAAACCTGCATTCCCTGTGGATACCCACATTTACCGTGTTACGGGGCGCATCGGACTCCGCCCTGAGAAGATGACCGTTGAGCAGGCGCATCCGCATCTCGAAAGCTTGTTCCCGCTAGAGACATATTATGCCGCGCACTTGAACATCATCCGTCTTGGACGCGAAATCTGCCAGGCGCGCAGGCCGAGATGTGAAGTTTGCCCAATCATAAAATTGTGTGATTACGGGAGGAATACTATGTCATTGCGAGTGCCAAAGGCGCGAAGCAATCTCAAGTAACCTGTAACAGTGAGATTGCTTCGGGCGCTACGTGCCCTCGCAATGATATCTGGCTATCTATTATCCCCTTCTCCCTTGATCTTGCCTCTTTCCAATCTGTCATATAACTTGGCAATATTGGCTTCGGCAATATCATCCAGCGATAAATCCAGTTCTGTTGCAACCTGTGCAATGTACCATAATACATCGCCGAGTTCCGCTTGGAGGGCTTCGCGCGTCTCTTCG
>DASWKT010000058.1:0-8457 GCA_036396515.1 Anaerolineales bacterium
TCGCATTACCAAAATCCCCAAAAATTCAATTTGTCGGGGTCAAACGACGCTTTCAAGAATTTTCGATCATTTTCAGAGATCCAGTGCTTTTCATGAGCCTGCTGTTCTCTGGAATTTTTATCTTCATTTTTGTCCTCTTACCGATCATTCGGACGGTTTCGGGTGGTTTTATTGCCAAAGATGGCACCTGGGATTTGACTTATTTCGCGCGTTACTTTGACAGTTTTTATGGCCCGGGATTGCGCCGGGCCTTCCTGGACACCATGACCATGGGTCTGCTTACTGCCATTTTTGGAACATTGGTGGGTTTTATCTTTGCTTACGCGAGCGTGCGCTGCAACCCGCCAGGGAAAAATTTGCTGCACTGGCTGGCTTTGCTTCCGACTGTCTCTCCGCCTTTTGCACTTGCCTTGAGTATGATCCTTCTGTTCGGTCGGAGCGGATTGGTTACCAAAAAACTGTTGGGGATTACTTATGCTCAGGGAACGAACGATATTTATGGGTTGGATGGGCTGGTTATCGTTCAAACGATCACGTTCTTTTCTGTTGCTTATTTGATCCTGCGCGCGATGCTTGAGCGTCTCAACCCTTCCATGGAAGAAGCAGCCGCCAGTCTGGGCGCGAGCCGGCTGCACATATTCCGGACCGTGACATTGCCACTCCTGATTCCCGGAATCGCGGGTTCCTTCTTATTACTGTTTGTAGAATCACTGGCTGATCTGGGCAATCCCCTTTTTATTTCAGGAAATAGAACTGTACTTTCGGCACAGATCTTCCTGGCTGTGATTGGAGAATACGATTACCAGAAGGCCTCGGCCTTATCCTTGATTTTGATCATCCCAACTTTGTTGTTATTCATGATTCAGAGGTATTACGTCAACCGCCGGTCCTATATTTCGGTTACCGGTAAGCCCTCTGGTGCCCAGATCACCGAAAAGGATCCCCTCATTCGCTGGGGATTCAATATTGCAGCCTATTTGATCTGTGCGTTTGTTGTTTTGCTCTATGTCACCATTGTCTACGGCTCCTTCAGCTTTACCTGGGGAGTAGACTTCACACCGACATTAAGGCATTGGTCCATGGTGGTCACGCGCGGGGTGGAAGCGATATTGGATACAACCTTTTTGAGTGCCATGGCAACACCGTTTGCAGCCTTCCTGGGGATGGTGATTGCCTGGCTGGTTGTGAGAAAGAATTTCAGCGGTAAAGGAGCCCTGGACTTCAGTTCAAATCTTGGTGGAGCAGTGCCCGGAACGATCCTGGGGATTGGCTTTGTGCTGGTTTTCAATAGACCTCCCATAGCGTTGGCGGTGGTGATTTATGCAGTGTTAGCCTTGTTTTTCGTTTTGGTTGTTGGCAAGGATGCCCGGGAAAGGCTGATCATACTGCTGGCTGGCACCGCAGCCGGTATCCTATTGATCAGGTTTGAGACGATCAGGATCTATTATTTGCTGGGAGGTCTTTACCTGTTTTTGAGTGCATTCCTGCTTTTCAGCAGAAAAAAAACATTGGGTCCATTGTTCTCTGCATTGTTGGGGGTATATGTGATGAGTACGAATTGGGCGACCGCGATCTCTCAGCCCATTGCTGATTTCAGCCGGAGTATAGAGCGCGGTTTCTGGAGCAACGCAATTTTCCAATTTTCTGATCATATTAAAGTTATCTTTCAACCCCCTCCCTCTCTGCTGGCAATTTTCCTGATCTTTGCGGGAATCCTTCTGCTGCAGGGGTTGGAACACCGGATACACCGATTGGTTGGGGGCATTGTAGCGTTGAGTATTCCTTGTGCCATGTCCTTTATGGATATTCCGTTCGCGCTGGTTGGTGGTGCTTACATCATAATGGCAGCCTTTATCGTCCGTAGCCTGCCAGCCTCGGTGCGTGCTGGCGTGGCTTCATTGCAACAGATCGATCCCTCCATAGAAGAGGCTTCAAACATTCTTGGTGCGGATGCACAATATACGTTCCGTAAAGTAACTTTACCGCTCATCCTCCCAGCCCTGGTGGCAGGTTTGATCTTTAGTTTTACAAGGCATATGACAAGCCTTTCTGCGATCATCTTTCTAGTAAGTGCAAAGTGGAGAATTGTAACTGCCTCGATCCTCAGCGAATGGGAGCAGGGCGGGGTGAGCATTGCGGCTGCCTACTCGACTCTCATCATCCTGCTCGTTATGATTGCCATTGTCGTGTTGAACATTGTTACCAGCCGTTTGCTTCGTGGTCGTGAAGGCGTGGACCTCAGTCAAGGATTGTAATCATCACAGAAATGAGGATTGCTCAATGTATTTGACTTTGGAAAACATTACAAAGGTTTTTCCTGCGCGAGGCAATGTGGGTGAGGTGGCTGCTGTCCACGATGTAAATCTGGAGATTCAAAAAGGAGAATTGGTTACGCTGCTTGGGCCGTCAGGATGTGGGAAAACTACCACACTTCGGATGATTGCAGGTTTTGAGTTTCCTACGGCGGGTACGATTTCTTTGGATGGTCAGGAAATAAATTCACTGCCACCTCACAAAAGAGAAATGTCAATGGTCTTTCAAAGCTATGCTATATTTCCTCACCTTACGGTTTTTGAAAACATAGCTTACGGATTGAACGTACAGAGACTGAATAAAAAAAGTATTGTTGAACGGGTAAACCGTGTACTGGACTTAGTCCACCTGGAGGGTTATGGGGATCGTCCTCCGGGTCAGCTGTCGGGTGGTCAGCAACAACGAGTAGCATTAGCACGTGCACTGGTGATGGAACCAAAGGTTCTGTTGATGGATGAACCGCTGTCCAACCTGGATGCAAAATTACGTGAAGAGATGCGTACGGAGATCCGCAGGATCCAAAAGGAATTAAATATCACCAGCGTCTATGTAACGCATGATCAAATAGAGGCCATGACGCTTTCCGATAGGATTGTGGTCATGAACCTGGGCGTTATCGAACAGATTGGTAGCCCAATGGAAATATACCGATTCCCGAACAGCCGGTTTGTTGCTAACTTTATCGGTCGTGCCAATTTCATCGATGGTGTCGTCCTGGCTCAAGACGGTTCTGTGTTGACAGTAAGGTCGCTGGGCGAATCGATCACTCTATCAAATATAAAGCGTGAGTTTCATGAAGGGGAAGATGTGACATTAATTGTTCGTCCTGAGATGATCCAGATCAGAAGGACAGGGGGTTTGTACAATGGGGTTGTCCGCCGAGCTGTTTATCTGGGCGATGAGATGGAATACGTGGTTGAAATCCGTGGGATCTCGATTCTTGGTATTGAAACAGATCCGCATGTAACCGAACTTTTCCCGGAAGGTGAGAAAGTTACTCTCGGCTTTGCAGAGGACTGTATCCAGGTGCTACCAGCAGGGAAAAAAACTGAGTAATGAGGGACTCTTCAAAAGGTGTTTATCATGAAAAACTACGATATGCTATGCATCGGCAACTACACCAAGGACACGATTATTTCTCCTGCTGGAATAAAACATGTCGATGGCGGAGCTGTCAACTACGCGGCGCATGCAGCTGCGAGGCTTGGCATAAAAGTTGCTGTCGTCACCCGTCTCGCCAAAGAGGATGAGCGTGTAGTAGAAAAATTAACTCAATCAGGGATAGATTGCTATGCCACCTATACTTCGCAATCCACATTACTGAAACTGGAATATCCCACTGCCGACCCCGATATCCGCACGCTTTCTGTCACTGGGACGGCTGGCTCGATTGCTGCAAGTCAGGTGGAAAACATTGATGCCAGGGCAGCCGTGATCGGCTCCAGCCTGCGAGGCGAAGTGGGAATGGATATTATCCACACGCTCAAAGAAAAAAACATGCTTGTGGCCGCCGACATGCAGGGCTTTGTTCGAGTACTGCGCGGTGTTGAGTTGAAATACGAACCCTGGGATGAAATGGAATCCACGCTTGCACAGGTTGATGTGGTCAAGAGCGATGCTGTTGAGGCAGAGTTTCTCACCGGCGCAACGGATATTCAGAAAGCTGCCCAATTCTATGCAGATATGGGTCCTCGGGAAATCGTTCTGACACATAAAGATGGTCTGCTCATTTACGCGGATGGCAAATTCCATGAGATGAACTTTTATCCTGCACGTCTTGACGGCCGCAGTGGACGCGGCGACACCTGTATTGGTACCTATATGGCCAGGCGACTTTCCGTGGCGCCGCGCGAGGCTGGTATTTGGGCGGCTGCCGTCACAAGCCTGAAAATGGAGAACCCTGGACCCTTCAACCGCTCTATTGGAGAAGTTGAAGCCCTTATCCGCAGCAAATACAACCATGGATCCATTCGCTGATCCGTTTTGTCCTGGCTCGACAATATGCCGCACCCAGCAGGTAGCCCTGCAATTCACTCAATAACCAGCCGCTGTTGCGATGCCGATGCAGGATAATTACCATCAACAGCCCTAGAAAAGTGCTTACCTAATCACAACCGGCCTTCAGGTGAAGGATTACCCGAGAAAAATGAAATTGGGAGAATTTCACGCCCGAGTGGGAAGTGACCACACTCTTTATCCATGAGAGCCCGTGCGCACGATCAAGCCGTGTAGTATTCAAGAAGTCCAATTCTTGAATAGCCAAGCGACAGATATCGTATGTAATGCGGATATGAGCATACAATGATTAAAGTTGCAGATCTTAATCTTATAGGGAGACTTTAAACTTTTTATCCTCCGCAGCCTTGGCTGTAGCCGCAGAGCGTGTATGAACATCCAGTTTTTCGAAGATTGCTTTCAAGTGTCTCTTCACCGTGTTGGTAGTGATGACAAGCTTCTCCGCGATTTCCTTGTTCGTTAATCCTTGAGCCAGTAAGTCCAATACCTCGCGCTCACGCTCGGTTAACGCGCTCAATTCACTCACAGATTGATGTGCTTGCCTGGTCTCCTCGACCACGCGGCGGAACGCGGCGCGGTCGAATGCCTGCTTTTCGACATAGGCAGAGATCGAGTGCTCCGCATAGATCCGCTGGATCTCCTCCGGCTCCGTGGTGCCGCTGACGACGATGGTGGGGATAGCCTCCGCCTGTGTGGCAGTAAGCAATTGATAGCCATCGAGATTGGAATCATCCGATTCTTTTCCCCACGCATTGTACGTTGTTCCCTGCAGAGCTAAGTCAATGACTGCCAGTGTAAATCGTTCGCGGCGAAGGTAGCCAAAGCCGTCACCAAAGCTCGCACAGGCGCGTACCTGAAAGCCCGCATCGCTCAAGAGTTCCTCGAGGATGCTTCTCCATCCCGCATCATCTTCCACGACCAGCGCTTTGTCGTTCGTAAGTCTTGCCGAGGCGGGCTGTCCTCGTACAGGTGAGGAAGAAGCAGCTCTAGTGGGAGCAGCAACCGCCGTCGTCTGATGCGGAGGGGTGACCAGGATCCGGTAGACAATATCCCGGAATTGGCTCCGATGGAAACTTTCCTTCCGTAAAAAGGTGAACGCGCCATAATCCGTGAGCGCCGTGACCGCGAGCTCGACTGTTGCGAAACCAGTCAGGAGGATGGCGCGGCAGTTGGGGTCGAGACGGCGGATGGCATCCAGCACGCGTAAGCCATCATAATTGTTGTGGTCATTGGGCGAGAGTGAAAGATCCACAACCGCGACACGATGCGGTTGGGACTTGAGGTTGAGTGTTGCTCCTTCCAGGTTCGCGGCGACATCCACCTCCAGCCCGCAATCGGAAAGGATCTCACTTAGGATTTGCTGCCAGGAATGATCGTCTTCGACTACCAGCGCGCGCAGGACCTGTGCCATCAAGAATCTTTCTCCGCGTCCACAGGCGGCAGCCACAATCGAAAGGTTGTGCCATGTTCTCCGTCGCTCTCAACAGTAACAGAACCGCCAAGGCGGGTCATCAATGTCTTTACCCACCAGAGACCGAAGCCCAACTTGCCCGGGTGCGCCCCTGCCCGTCCGGAAAAATTCAGCTCAAAGATCTGGTGGTGCAGTTCGGGTGAAATTCCAGGTCCGCTATCGGTGATGGATATTTCCACCCAATCTTCTAGGGAACTGCCTTGAATGACGATTAATCCATTCCCGTGCATGGCGGCGATCGCGTTTTCGAGCAGGTTCCGGAATACAAACGTGAGACCCTGTCCGCCCGCGATGACAGTGGGAAGATCATCCAATCCCTTCGTTTCGATTTGCACCTCAGGGGGTACTTGCACGGCACGAATTGCCTCCGCTACCCGTGGGGCGATGTTTACTTTCTCCAGACGGATGCGACGCAGATGGGAAAGATTCTCCTGCACGATTTGCATGGCCTCTGCCGCGCTGCGTTCGATCTCGGCAAGGTTATTCGCAAGGTAGGAGTCTGTTTCGAGGATGTTGTGATACTTGTCCTGGATGGCTTGCACTCGTACCGGAATCACACCGACCTTGTTGTTCATGTTGTGCAATAAGTTGGCGGAGATATCGCCGACCGCGGCAAACGTTTCTGCTGTCCAATGCTGTTCCTGGGATGCACGCAGAGCCTCCTGGCGCGATTCGTTCTGCACCGCAAGGACTGCATAATTGGCAAGACAGGCCAGCACCTTCTTATCCCATTCGGATGCTGCGCCTCGCCCTCCATCCGCGTCTGTGTGGAACACCCCAAACATTCCCAATGCCTTCGCCTCATCACCCATCCCGAGTGGTATCAGCAACGAGTTCGATGGAGTTGACCTTTCTAAAAAAGTCTCTGCGCCCTGGACGGTACCGTTCGAGGATACGAGCTGCAATTCACCGTGTTCGTTTGTGAGCCAGATTGCGCTCGATGACGCATTGAGCAAGTCGTTTGCCATCACGCACAACTGGTCGAGCACTTGTTGGCTGGGCTGCGAAATGAGCAAATGCGCCGCCTCTTGCAGGGCATCCAATAAACGAACTTCCTGAATGGCTGTGATCGCATAGGTTGCAAGCGATTGCAGCATGTGCTTGTCATCCTCGGAGAATGCCCCCAGCTTCGGGCTTTCGAGATTCAGCACACCTTCCAGACGTCCGCTGGCATTGACCAAAGGCACAGCCACTTCGGAACGCATTATCAGATTCGAATCGAGGGGATAATAGATCTCCGACCAGGGTGCCTGGCGCAGGTCTGCAATGAGCAGAGGCCCCCGGGTGCGGGCGACATATGCCATAATGCTGGTTCCGTTCAGTGGAAGTTTTTCCACCAATGGGCGCTCGAGATCGAGTCCACTCACGGCTCGTGTGATCAGGAATTCTCCGCTTTTGTCGAGCAGACGGAAAATACCATACTGTGCATTCGTCACTTCGAGGGCCAGCTGCAAAATGGACTCGAGCGTTTCTTCAAGTCGTAAACGGGAAGAAATGACCAATCCTGCCTGCCGCAAACGGTTTAATTCCTCTTCCTTACGGTTGAGGTCGCGCCGAATGCCGGCGAGGCGGCGGGTATGATAGATTGCCATCGCCGCCTGGTTGACGAAATTATCGAGCATCAGCTGTTCGAGATAGGTGAAATGTCTCTCTTCGAACAAATAGATGTATAAGGCGCCGACAGCTTGTTCGGCTACGATCAATGGAAAACAGGCGACTGCTTTCACGCCTCGTGCGGCATGATATGGATGGACGTTCAGGTCGGGTTCCTCGTAAGAGAAGGTCCTGCGCCTCCGCTGGATTGTCCGCATGCCGATCCCATTCGGACGCGGAGAATCATCCGGGGGATCTAGTGAGGAGGATTGCCCTTCTGCTTCGGCCGAGACGCGCGATTCATTCTCGAAGGATTCTGTCGCTGGATCATAAGTAAGGATGACCGCCGATGATCCTGGCACAACACGGGTGGCGCTCTCCACGATCAGCTGAAGTGTCGCATTGGTGCTTCCGGTATCACTGGGGCCAATGTGGTTGATCGTGTTGCTGATCTGGTTCAGGCTTGCGAGCGCTTCGAGCAGCCGCGGATCGGTTTCGTGGGGCGGGAGCAGGTCTTGCGAATTCATAGCCAATAATTTTATCATTTGATGATGACGATTTGGTCACGAGTTCAAGCTGATTACAAGCTCAAGCCGCCGTCTCGCGCGTAGCGTGCCGCGCAGCGGTACCGGCGGCGGTTATCAGTTAAGTCCCTGCGCCGACGCTTCGCGCGGCGCAGGGAGCAATTGCCATTTAGTGTTTTCGTTCACATCGTTTGCACGAGCTGCCACCCTAATTGCGCGGCAAAGTAAGCCAGCGCCAGCCCGCAGGCGAGGTTGATCCAGCGGAAGAAGGCCGGGGTCATAAACCGGCGTCCCCAGGCCACCATCGCGGCCATCAAGAAACACCAGACTATTGCTCCCCCTAAAAAGCCTGCAAAGAAGATGGCGAAATGAACTGGCTGGGGGCTTTCCGATAGAGAGGAGAACACGGTCGTGCCCAGCCCGGTCCAAAAAACAATGTTGAGGGGATTACCGAGAGAAAGAGATGCGCCATTGGCAAAATCACCCCGGTTGGAGTTCACTGCTGCCGTGTGTAATTCCTTGCCGGAGTGGGCATCCTTG
>DASWKT010000059.1:0-8503 GCA_036396515.1 Anaerolineales bacterium
GTGAGCACCTTTGCTGGCAAGCAACTCCTTTTTCCGGCGCCAACCAGGGTGCTGCATCAAAATCATTTTTCGTCGTTTTTTACGATTCTTGCGCTGATTGCGCAAAAGTTACGCTAACTAATAATACTTTGATTGTCAGGACCAATAATTTTCGTGAAACCTATGGCTGGTTCAATTCAATCTTGACTGGAATTGGCCCCGTGCTGTTATTACGGGTTGAAGATCGCCATCAAAAAATGGTTCCAATTCCCACAGTAAGCCAGGGAATTGCCGTCTTCCCCGATGAAGCCAATGAGATCTTCCACTTGATCGACATTGCAGACCGCCGCTTATATATTGCGAAAGAACGGGGCAGAAATCAGATTGAACCGGGAGAAAGTCACTGGAAACGCGACTACCGGGATAACAAATTAGACAGATATCAGCCTGTCTGATTTGTTTAATTCAGGGCCTCTCCAAAGGCGGAAATGGTTCTCTCCACCGCAGGATCATCAACCCAGTAGTGTGTCACGAGACGGAATCGCCGAGCATTCTCTGCATCCACCAGCACCCCCAATTTCCGCATCTTTTCACTAATCTGACTTGAGTTAATTGTCACGGCATCCGCCAGATTCAAGTAGACCATGTTGGTATAAGGCGAGTCTTTGTCTACCACGACTCCTTTGACCTGACGCAATCCATCCGCAAGTTTCTTCGCACGGATGTGATCATCTCCGAGCCTGTTCACCATCCGCTCCAGAGAGATAATACCCGCTGCGGCAATGATACCGACCTGGCGCATCCCACCGCCGAGCATCTTGCGGATGTGGCGGGCGCGCCCAATGAATTTCTGCGTTCCAACAAGCAGGGAGCCGATCGGCGCAACAAGTCCCTTACTCAAACAAAACATGACTGAATCTGCTGGCTCAACCAGCTCCTTAACCGAAACGTTTTGAGCGACAGCCGCATTGAAAATACGTGCGCCGTCAACATGTAAAAGGAGCTTATTTTGATGTGCCAATTCAGCCACTTGCCTGGTGTAAGCGGGCGTCAGCGGCACACCGCCACAAATATTTTGTGTATTTTCAAGACACACAATGCGTGTGATCGGACGGTGCACATCTTCGGTTCGAATGGAGGCACGAATATCTTCCAAGGCAAGCGTTCCATTTGATTGATTCTGAATAGGACATGCTTGCATCCCGCCCAGCGCAGACATCCCGCCGGCTTCATTTAGATAGATGTGAGATTGATTCCCGACGATCACTTCATCTCCCCGGTGACAGTGAACCAGCAAAGCGAGGAGATTGCCCATGGTCCCGGAGGGAACGAACAGCGCATCCTCCTTGCCCATCATCTCCGCGGCGATCTCCTGTAAGCGATTAACAGTAGGATCGTCACCATAAACATCGTCGCCGACTTCGGCTTCCGCCATCGCTTCGCGCATTTCGGGCGTTGGCCTGGTAACGGTATCGGAACGCAGGTCAATGTATTCCATATGATTCTCCTCAGAGGATGTTTTCTCTCGTAATCAGCTCATTCGTTTGCATATCAAGTACAACGCAAGATGGCAAGCCCAACTCGTTCCAAAGCAAAATATCAGAAACTCCTGTCAGATGCGATACAAATAATGAAATGACAGTGCCATGCGCAACAATGACGACTGTCTCATTCAGATGACAATCCAAAACGGAACGCACCGCCTGATAAAAGCGCTCATGAGCCTCATCTGCTGTCTCACTTCCAAAAATAAGCTTATCTGGTTTTTCAAAGAATTCGCGAATGGCCGCGTGAAATTCATCTTTGGAAAGATAAGGTGTCTTGCTTCGATCATGTTCATGTAGACCCTCTGCGCTGTGAAGCTCCAAGTTATGCCTCCCTGCAATGATTTCTGCCGTCTCTCTTGCTTTCGGTTCCACACTGGAGATAATATATTCGGGTTGAAAGGAGCTTAATCGTTCAGCTAATTGTTTAGCACGCATCCGTCCCGTATCTGAAAGTTTCCATTCCCGAGCTGGCAAGCCTTCCACAATTTCAGGCAGTGAATGTTTCACCAAAATCAAATACTTCTTCATTGCTTAGCGCGCAAAGCAATCAGTACTCTCTCCAACTCAGCTGGCAGCGGCGCCTCGAAATGTTTCGGCTCTTTTTCTCCGGGCAAGATTATCTTTAAGCGATAGGCATGGAGAAAATGCCGTCCCAATTCAATCGATGAATGCCTTCTTCCATAGATTTCATCACCTACAATCGGGCAGCCCAAGAATGCACAGTGCAATCTGATCTGATGCGTCCGCCCAGTAATAGGATGAAACTCCAACAAAGTATGATCTTTGAAACTCTCGACCGTTTTGTATTCCGAGATGGCTTCACGTCCGCGGCTCTCAGGGACGATTGCCATCCGTTTTCGATGACTCGGGTCACGCCCAATGTGTGCCTCCACACGGCCGGCCGGCGTAGGCGGCTTTCCATCTACAAGGGCTAAATAAGCTTTCTCAACTTTTCGCAAACGGAACTGATCCTGCAACCAGCGATGTGCACGTTCATTTTTCGCAAGCAGGATCAAGCCCGAAGTCTCTTTATCAAGCCGGTGGACAACACCGGGCCGTTCCTCACCGCCAATCCCCTCGAGCTCAGGATCATATCCAAGTACCGCATTGACCAGCGTTCCGCTCGCATGACCCGCCGCAGGGTGGACGACCATTCCTGCAGGTTTATTGACCACGATCAGGTCAGCGTTCTCGAATAGGATTTCCAGTGGAATGTCTTCAGCGACCAGATCTGTCGGCACGGCTGGCGGAATCCGAACCGTCACGTTGGATCCGCTGTCCAGGGTTTGACCAGCCTTTTTCGCCGCCTGACCGTTTACATCCACAAAGCCAGCTTCGATCAAGCCCTGAATGCGCGAACGCGAAAACTCCTGCAACAGCCCCACCAAGAACTTGTCGAGCCGCTCAGGAGTCTTTTTATCAAAGTGAAAATTCAAAACCCGATCACTCACACTTCTTCCACTTTCTCGCTGGTCACTTCAACATTGCCTTCCTTTTTCTTTTGAGCTCTTTCATTCCACCACACACCCAATAATAAAACCACGCAGCCCACGCTGATGCTCGCGTCCGCGATATTGAACACAGGAAACGTGCCAACAGAAATAAAATCTGTCACGTGCCCTATTCTGAGTCGGTCAATCAGGTTGCCGATCGCCCCGCCCAGCTGCATGCTCATCGCAAGGCGCAGGGACCAATCACTCCGTTCAACCTGAGGGTAATAATAAAGGATCGCGCCGATCACAATAAAAGCCAGCACCGTAAAAACCATGCCACCTTCCTTGAATATGCCAAACGCCGCGCCGGTGTTATACCAATGCACAATGCGCGCATACGGACTTAGCCATTGCAAAGATTCAGGCAACCATGTTTCACCGGCCGGTATGTTGACGCGCACCAACCATTTCGTCCCTTGATCAAGGGCAACGATCAGAAGCGCTATCAACCCAATCGTCCAATATTTCTGAATTACATTTCTCACACTTCACCTCAAAAGGAAAATCGCTCCATTCTACCATCAGTCCGTGATATACACGCGCGGCACGCGCGCGCTGATATTCGTCAGCACCTCATATTCGTTCGTACCCATCCACTTGGCAAGGTCTTCAGCAGTGATTCGCTCATGACCCGATTCGCCCAGTAATACAACCTCATCACCGACTTGTGCTTCATCATCGCCAACATTCACCATGAATTGATCCATACAGATACGCCCCACTTGTGGATATTTCCTACCATTGAGGATGACCTGCGCCTGATTCGTCATGCGGCGGAAATAGCCGTCAGCATACCCGCATGGGATGGTTACGATCCTGGTCGCAGCCTCAGCCTGCCACAACGACCCATAGCTGACCGGCCGCCCAGGCCGCGCGATCTTCGAGTATGCCACACGTGAGCGCCAGGTGAGAGCAGGCTTCACATCTATGACTCGATCCACCTCAGCGCCGGGATATACGCCATAGAATAAGATGCCCGGGCGAACCAGGTCAAAATGTGCTTCGGGTAGATTCAATATCCCACCGGAATTACAGACATGCCGCAAAGGTGGGACGGGTATGCTGCCTTTCTCATAAAGACTGAGCACCTCCTGAAAGCGCTCAAGCTGTAACGAGGAATACGTTCTATCACGCAATTCAGAATTTGCAAGGTGTGTATAGATTCCTTCGATCTCCAAATGGCTACACGCCATTGATTTTTCGATCAGCACCTCCGCTTCGTATTCGGGGACACCCACCCTTTCCATGCCTGTATCAAGCTTCAGATGTGTCTTGATGCGTTTGCCTGTTGAACGCGAAATATCTTCAGCCACGTCCAACAATTCGGTGGAAGAGCCGGTAAGGGTTAAATCATACCCCGCAAACAGGCGAACTTGCTCTGCCAACGTCCCGCCAGCCACAAGGATCGGTTTCTTGATGCCCAACTGGCGTAGATGGGTCCCTTCCTCGGGAAGAGCGACGCCGAAGTAATCCACAAACGGCTCGATGAACGGCGCAATGCCATCCACGCCATGACCATATGCATTGGCCTTGACCATCACCATCGCGCGTGCGGGCGCAACATGTGCGCGAATCGCTTCTAGATTGCTCCTCAGTTGAGGCAGGTTGACTTCAAGATAAGTTGGACGCATAATCAAATTCTACCGCTTGTCTAATTAATTCCTAAACGTTATTAATTGATTTTCAAGCTAAAATTCGGACTTCCCGTTTAGATACGCATGTCAAACATGCGTGCGGCACTTTGTAAAGCCTAAACGGAAATCGTAAAAACCCACTTTACAACCAATTCCTGAATTATGTCCTTCGCCAGTGATACTCCACATCAGGTTCGTTCTCAGGTGGTGGACTGATCCCGAACTTCTCAGCCACAAACCTATTCTTTTCATAAAATGCGCGCGCACCAACATTGATTTGCAGTGTGTACAACCAGAGATGATCTGGAGAAAGCCTTCTCGCAAAGTCTAGTAGAGCCCGGCCAATTCCGCGTCTTTGATAATCAGGGCGTATATATAACTGGTCAATAAAATCCTTATTTATTGCCATAAAAGCCACGCGTTGCTGCCCTGATTCGACGACCCAAACCTGGTTATTCTTTAAAATGTGATTCTGAAAGTAATTCTGGTCTTCATAAAAGAAATGACCTTTCTCCCGCTGAAATTCCGGCAGGGATTTTTCGCGAGAGATACGCCACAATATTGTCAGCGCATCGAAGTCGTCCGGGCGATATTCTCGTATGCTATGGTGGTTCAACACCGTCTATCCCTCATAACCGAGATAAAAAATTGGGTCAAATGGTTGGCACCGCCCATTTGACCCAAAGTCTAGTTAACTTAGAACGAATAGCGAATTAGTAATCGCGTCTGCGCTCGCCGCCACTGCCGCCCTGCCTGTTGCGGCCACCACCGCTGCGAAAACCGCCGGGGCGTTCTTCGCGGGGGCGTGCAAGGTTTACAGTGAGCGCACGGCCACTGAAGTCTTTGCCGTGGAACATGTTGATGGCTCTTTCGGCTTCTTCCTGAGAGGACATCTCAACAAAACCAAAGCCCTTCGAACGTCCACTCGCGCGATCTTTGATCACTTGCGCTGACTTCACTGTGCCTGCTTGTGAGAACAGGCTTTGCAAATCTCCATCACCAGTGGTGAACGGCAGATTGCCTACATAGAGTTTCGCTTCCATAGAATTTCTCATCTCCTGAGTGTGTGCCGGGACACTGAAGCAACTGTCACGGCGAAACGGATCAATTGTGCATGACTCCAGGGATCACAGACACCCAGGTGCCAAGAAGCGAAAGATTCCCTCTGATTGCCGGACCGCCATTCTTCATGCAACAGACATTTTACATTCTAGCACAAGAATGAATGGAATACTAGAAACTCGGCAACCAGAATCGAAGCCAATTCTCGTTCTCGCGCAGGGAAAATTGAATCCCCGCTACAAGCTGATCCAACGCGGATGTCGTATCCGCGCCAAGTTTGGCAGCCATGAGCTCATCTTCACTATGGCCGAAGATGCGCGTGCGAAAGATCTGCAGCCAGGAAGCAACCTCTTCACGGCGCGCTACATCTAACGTGATGATCGGCCAGACGCGACGCGCCGGTCCGCGCAGAAGCAGCCAGCGAAAGTTTTGCAAGGCGTCGAATTCAAGGCTTGCAATCGATGCAAGATCATCTATCAATAAAAGCACCGATTGGCGAGCGTCCTTATTCGTATGTGCCCATGCCGCAAGTGATGAGATAAGATCCTGTGCACTCTTTTCCTGAGTATCAAATATCCCCACACGATGTGGTGTGGTTTCGACACTCTCCCATTCGTCGGGATGAGAGGTGATGACTCCAAGCTGCAGGTCATCTGAACTGTGAGTTTGAGCCACTGAATGAACGATGGTTTGCAGGAAAACCGTCTTACCCGAACCCGCGTCTCCTGCAACAAGCACGGGGCCAGGATGTGGATCATGCAGATTGAGCAACACAGGTAACCCATCTGATGCAACGCCCAGAAATAAGGCCTGGTGCGGAAGCGGGCCCATCTCAGCCAGGACCGTGCCTAGGCTCGGCGCGACAGGCACAGAGTGACCCGAAAGGGGAGGCGTTGACGTCTCGGTCTTAAGGTCCGTCAACGCTTGCAGGGCCAGAGAGAATTGACGATTGGTGGTCATACGGCCTCCTTTGGATTTTAGAACAGATGTTCTATTTTACTCCCGCCTTCCCGTCAATCGTCAAGGGTGAATGCCTTAAAGTTTTATGGCAAAATATTTTTGGCGACCATCCGTGTATGCAATTCAAAGACCAACCGCCCCGCCTGCACCATTGGATCAGTACGGATAAGTTCCTGCGCCTCGGCAAGCGACTCGGTTTTGAAAGCGCCAATGCCCCGAATTTCTCCGCTCGTTGGAAAGGAATCTAGCAGGGGACCATTGATGACAAGTTTGCCTAGCTGGCCAAGGCGTTTCAAATTGGCAAGATGGGCCTGCTGCAATGCGTCGATTTCGGGCGTCTCATCAGGACTCCAGGTGGGACCTGTTTTAAGGAGGAAAACATGATAGATCGCCATGTCCGGGAAATGTTCGCTTACATCTTTCCATGCCTGTGAATCATCATATACCATGCATCCTCCAAAGCTCCAGACGACAGTCACTTTCCCAGGGCGAAGATATGGAGCCAGGTAACTGTCTTCTATTTGTTGATCAGTGCCACGCCCCCAGGATCGCGCCGAACAGCAGGAAGTTGAGGAGGTGGTTGCCCGCTTCGATGGCCCAGACCTTGAAACCCTGCCCGGCAAATAGCTTGTTCACCAGATTGGTGGGCGCTACAAAACCAAACCAGAGCATGAAGCCAGCCAGCGCACCTGAAGCAGCAGTCGTGCTCCCCATAACATTGACCATAAACGCTACAAATACGGCTTGAACCAGCGCGGCAATAATCGTAAAGACGTAGATCATCGGGTTGGGGTTGCCCGGCTCACCAGACTTCCCAATACCCTCCCACCAGGTGGGAAAGAACACTTTCGGGTGATACCAGACGAACCCACTGATCATAGCAACTACGACGCAAACAATCACAGCCAGCCAATTAACGGAACCAAGATCCATTCGAGCCTCCTTGTACGATGCGGATTGGAGCGCCCAATCCTTTCCGGTTTATAACCCGAATATTTGTTCTAGGATACGGTTCGCGGGATGGCTTTTTTTTGAGCGAACTAGATCTTCCCTGCCACATAATCGAGCACATCGATCTTCGTCAAAATTCCGACAGGGCGGCTGTTCTCCACGACGATCAATGCATAGCCTGCTTTCAAGGATGGCATGGTTTCTTCCAGGGATGTTTCCAGTGGAAAGACCGCACCTGCATTTTGCACAAGCGGGTCAATCACCTCATCCTGACTGTGTTCGTGTTTCTCGAGCATATGATTGAGCAAATCCACTTCTTCAAGTAGGCCCACCAGCGGACCATCTTCACCGACGACGGGCATTTGCGAGATGCCGTGCTCATGCATTGAGCCAACAACCTGTCGAATCGAATCGCCAAGCTTTGCGGTGAACAAAACTTTATCTGGCTTCGCGATCAGCAGATCTCCCAGGGAGGTTTCTCCGAATTCCATGGAGAGGAAGCCGAACTCGCGCATCCATTTGTCGTCATAGAACTTCGATAGATAGCGTGAGCCTGAATCAGGAAGGATAACGACAGGAATGCGATCTCCCTTTAGTTTGCGACAATACTTGATGGCGCCTGCTATTGCCGAGCCCGAGGACCCACCTGCGAAAATCCCCTCCTGTTTGACGAGCTGCCGCGCCCACAAAAACGATTCCTTATCATTGGCACGTTCGATCCAATCCACCACAGAAAGATCTGTGGCCGACGGCAAAAAGTCCTCACCAATGCCTTCAACTTTATACGTCTTCGGATAGGCGCCTGCAGGGATCTTGCCGTTGTTTTGCCAAATTTCGGTTAAGATCGAACCCTCAATATCCACGCCCACAATTTTGA
>DASWKT010000060.1:0-3877 GCA_036396515.1 Anaerolineales bacterium
CCTGAGGAATGGTATCAATTCCCGGTCTTTTACTTTACGAACCCAAATGCGGTCTTCGGAGCTGAGGATGTCATCCCCTATCCACCCTACACCAGCGCACTGGATTATGAACTCGAGATCGCGGCTGTGATCGGCAAAGCGGGCATGAACATCAAACCTGAAGATGCCCCTGAATACATTTTTGGCTACACGATCTTCAACGATTGGTCAGCACGCGACATTCAACGGAAAGAGATGGCGGTGGGACTCGGTCCAGCCAAGGGCAAGGACTTCGCCTCTTCTTTTGGACCCGTCATCGTCACGCCTGAGGCGCTTACCGATAAAGCGGTAGGCCGCCCAGGCGTGTATGATCTTGCGATGACGGCGAGAATCAACGGCGAAGAATTTTCCAGAGGCAATTTCAAGGATATATACTGGTCGTTCGGAGACATCATCGCGCGTGCCTCTGAATCTGTGATGCTAAACCCCGGCGATGTCATCGGGTCTGGAACGGTTGGCACGGGCTGTTTGCTCGAGCTGACAAAATTTCAGGGGCCGTGGCTCAACGAAGGTGATGTTGTTGAGTTGGAAATCGAACGTATTGGTGTTTTGAGAAATATAGTTGGAAAGAGGTAAACATGCCCTTTTATCATAAACTTGGACAACTCCCCCACAAACGGCACACTCAATTCCGCAAACCAAACGGAGAGTTGTATCGCGAAGAATTGATGGGACTGGAAGGATTCTCATCGCTTCAATCCATTCTGTATCATAATTTCCTTCCACCGCGCGTAAAGCATACGGAAGATCTCGGCTCGCGCCTGCCTGAAACTGTGGAGTTTGGTCCCATCCGCCATCGCGCCTTCAGGACCGCCGACGCCCCACTTGGAACTGATCCTGTCTCGGCGCGTGTCCCGCTTCTTGCCAACAGGGATGTGATCCTGGGCGTTGCGCGCGCCTCCCAAAGCATGGACTATTTTTACCGCAACGCGCAAGCCTACGAGACCTGGTGGGTTCATGAAGGCAGTGGAACATTGAAATCACAGTTCGGTAATCTGAAGTTTCGCAAAGGTGATTACATTGTGATCCCGTTCGGCACAACCTGGCAAATGCAGATTGATGGCAACGAAGCGCGTTTCTTTACCATCGAGAATCCGTCACAGATCGAACCACCCAAACGCTATCGAAATGAGTTCGGGCAAATGCTCGAACACGCGCCGTATTCCGAGCGTGATATTCGCGTCCCCGAAGAACTTGAGACGCATACCGAGCGCGGTGAGTTTGAAGTGCGAATCAAAGTGCGAGATAGACTCAGCAAACACGTGCTTGATTACCACCCATTCGACGTCGTCGGCTGGGATGGGTATCTCTATCCGTGGATCTTCAACATCGAAGACTTCGAGCCCATCACGGGACGGGTCCATCAGCCACCGCCTGTGCACCAAACCTTTCAGGCACATAATTTCGTCGTGTGCTCGTTCGTGCCGCGGCTATTCGATTATCACCCTGACAGCATCCCCGCGCCTTACAATCATTCGAATGTAAACTCTGATGAGATCATCTACTATGCCGAAGGCGATTTCATGTCGCGCAAAGGGATCGACCGTTGCGACATCAGCATGCATCCCTATGGTCTGGCGCATGGTCCCCAACCCGGCATGACGGAAGCCTCCATTGGCAAGAAGGAAACAAAGGAGCTGGCTGTGATGGTGGACACTTTCTATCCACTGAATCTCACCAGCCACGCGCTCGAATACGAGAAGCCCGAATACATGTCCACCTGGCTGGAAGGCAGCGGAGAGTAAGGAGTAGGTCACGCCTGCAACGTCCCCGCTGGAAAGAAGTGTGATTAAAAGCGCCAGTAACGCGCCGTCGCCATGAAGATCAAAGCGAAAAGCAGGACGGCGGTGTCAACGCGGCTAACGACGCCAAGTCGTTTTTGAGTCGCCCGGATTTTATCTATTTGCTCTGGGGTGGGCTCTCCCTGAACTTGCGCGGCCGTTGCGAGGGCGCGAAGGTTTAGCGCGTGAATGATGCTGGTGATCACACCAAGCAACCCAAAGAGGCCACCGATCCCGAATCCCAAGCCGGCTCCGGAAGTCATCCAGTCTGATGTAAAGCCTTGCGAGTCGATCCAATACAGGCTGGCCCCGGCCAGAACGGTTAGAACTGCCGAGAGCCCATGTACCTGACCTAAAGGCGTTTTTGTAATGAGATGGCCCAAGAATTTCTGTCCCGCTTCGGCCGTGGCCTGTATACTCGGATTGATGAAGAAAGTCATGAGCAGAGCGGTGCCAACCCAGAACACGCCGCCAATAATATGGATTAAACGAAGGACAATGATCAAAGCGCTCATATCGGCCTCCTGAATCCAGCTGTGGATTCAAGGATGATAACCCTTCTGCTATAGAAGCGTTTCTGTAAAAGAAACGTTCAGGCTGGTTCAATGAAAACAATACCCTCCCTCGACTCCATCAAGGATCCAAAATTCAAAAGAATCGCTCAAAAGATCGTTTCAGAAATGAAACGCCTTGAAGTCCCAGGCGTGGCTGTTGGAATTTGGCACAAAGGAAAGGAATTTGCTGATGGCTTTGGTGTGACAAGCCTGGAACATCCACTTCCTGTTACCGCTGACACACTATTTCAGATAGGTTCCATAAGCAAAACATTTACCGGCACGATGCTGATGCAATTGGTCGAACAGGGAAAAGTGGATCTCGACGCGCCTGCAAAGAAATACATCAAGGATTTGAAACTGCGCGACAAAAACGTTGAAAAGAAAGTCACTGTTCGCCAGCTTCTCACGCACATGGGCGGCTGGGTCGGTGACTATTTCAACGACTTCGGCAATGGCGACGACGCGCTCGACAGGATGGTGAAAGATATTGCCAAACTTCCGCAAGTCCAGCCGCTTGGAACGATCTGGTCCTATAACAACACAGGATTTAATATTGCAGCGCGCCTCATCGAAATTGTGACAAAAAAACCTTACGAACAAGCTGCACGGGAAATGTTGCTCGACCCGCTTGGTTTGAACATGTCCTTCTTTTATCCGAGTGACCTCCTGTTCACGCATCGCTTTGTGGTTGGACATCAAAAGGTCAAGGACAAAGTTCAGGTGGCGCGGCCCTGGGCAATCGGCAGAGCAGGCAACGGCGTAGGAGGAGTGGTGAGTACTGTCCGTGACCTGCTCAAATACGCACGCTTCCATATGAGCAATGGGAAGAAAAACGTTATCACCGGTAAAAGTCTGCGAGCCATGCGCGTTCCGCAGGCAGATGCGGGTCCGCGTGGATTGATGGGAATCACATGGTTTATCCGCAAAGCAGGCGACCTTACTATTTATGCGCACGGTGGTGCAACGAACGGGCAACAAGCTTACTTCTTCTTTATCCCCGACAAAAATTTCGCGCTTGCCATCCTGACCAATAGCGACGATGGTGGAATCATTACTACGAATGTTTTTAATAGCGCGCTGGACATTTATTTCGTTACAAAAATAGAATTACCGAAGCTGATCAAGACTCCTACAAATGAATTAAGAAAGTTTGTCGGCAGGTATCGGATCGGCACGGAGTGTTTTGATCTCAAAGTAAAAGGGAAATATCTTATCTATCACCACATCCCGCTGGGAGGTTTCCCCACTCCTGATACGCCGCCCGGTCCTGCCATGCCGCCAATGCGCTTTGCATTTTATGAAAAGGATAAAGTGATTGGGCTGGATGAACCCTACAACAATGCGCTGGGTGATTTTATTCGCGATGAAAAAGGCAGATTGCAATTCTTCCATATCGGCGGTCGTGCACACAAGAAAATCAAATGATACGCATTTGAACTGTGGGCCTTTATGACGAATTGCTCTCTTGAATTCACGGGGAGATGTGTAGACATCGTGCCC
>DASWKT010000061.1:0-11475 GCA_036396515.1 Anaerolineales bacterium
AGAGACGGAAACAATCGACTCTCTTATCAGGACCTACCTCAAATCCGCCACCGATAAGATCAACGCGCCCTGGGTCATCTCCGCTTTTGTGGATAACGCTGGCATCATTGACTTTGACGATGAGTTCGAAATCTCGTTCAAGGTCGAGACGCACAATCACCCGTCAGCTGTGGAGCCATTTGGCGGAGCGAACACAGGCGTCGGTGGAGTCATACGCGATATTCTCGGCGTCTCCGCAAAGCCGATCGCAAATACGGATATCCTGTGTTTCGGAAATCAAAATCTCGATCCCAATCAATTACCTGAAGGTGTTTTGCATCCACGCCGCATTCAATCGGGCGTGATTGCGGGCGTACAGGATTACGGCAACAAGATTGGCATCCCAACCGTCAATGGCGCGATTTTGTACAACGAAGGTTATACAGCCAATCCGCTTGTCTTTTGCGGATGTATAGGTATTGCACCAAAAGGCAAGCATCGCAAGACCCCACAGATTGGAGATCGCGTCACTGTGCTCGGCGGTCGCACAGGCCGCGACGGCTTGCGCGGAGCTACTTTCTCATCCATGACGATGGACGCGCAAACGGGCGAAGTCTCTGGCGCATCTGTTCAAATCGGCGATCCGATTACCGAAAAGGGGTTGATCGATGTCATCGTCCGCGCCCGCGATTTGGGCTTGTATAACGACATCACCGACTGTGGTGCGGGCGGCTTGTCCTCTGCAGTGGGGGAGATGGCATCCAAACTCGGCTGCGACGCGGAATTGACTCGCGTCCGTTTGAAATATCCTGGTCTGGCTCCATGGGAAATATGGCTTTCTGAGGCGCAGGAGCGCATGGTCCTGGCAGTAGCACCGGAAAACATCCCAGCTCTACAAACCCTGTGTGACACCTTCGACACTGAGATCACTGATATCGGTACGTTCACAGGAGATGGACGACTCACCGTTCGTTACGATGGGAACATCGTTATAGACATGGACAATGAATTCCTCCATGAAGGCATGCCGCAGAGACATTTGAAGGCAGTCATCAAAAAGCCGATCGCCTATAGTCGAGTATTCGAGGATCGAATCTCAAACATCAAAGAGACTCTTCTCAATTTTTTATCCAATCCCAACATCGCCAGCAAAGCCTCAGTAGTACGCATCTATGACCACGAAGTCCAAGGTGGGACCGTAATCAAACCTTTGACTGGCATCGAAGCCGACGCGCCTTCCGATGCAACGGTCATCAAACCGATTGGCACAAAGGGAACGAAAGGAGTCGTTCTATCTAACGGCATCAATCCCGAATACGGCAAACGTGATGCCTACAAAATGGCATGGTCCGTGATGGATGAAGCCATTCGTAACGCCGTTGCTGTTGGAGCAAACCCACAGCAAATTGCCGTTCTTGATAATTTCTGCTGGGGCGATCCGCTCCGCTCTGAAACGCTCGGCTCACTCGTCGAAGCCTGTCGCGGTTGTCACGACGCGGCGCTGTTCTATGGCACGCCCTTCATCAGTGGAAAAGATTCGCTCAACAACGAATACCTCGGCGTAGATGGGTTACGACACGCCATCCCGCCCACGTTGCTAATCTCTGCCATCGGCATCGTACAAGATGTCAATCAATCCATCACGATGGATTTGAAGGGAGCAGACAACTTCATTTACCTGGTTGGTGATTTTCCTGCAGAACCAAAACCCGTGCCCGATGTCCCCGATGTTCCATCGTCCACGACGCAGGTGTATCGTGTTTTACATCAGGCCATCACAGGCGGACTCGTCAAATCCGTACATGACCTAAGCGAAGGCGGTCTCGCCGTCGCCGCCGCAGAGATGTGCATCGGCGGTCGCCTCGGGATGGAACTCGATATTGAAGAATCTACATTATTCAGCGAAGTCAACGGATGTCTGCTCGTTGAAGTTTCACCAGTGAATGCATCCGCGTTTGAAAATCAATTTGCCAATCTTCCATTCAACAGAATCGGCAAAGTTACATCTACCTCCATCCTCAAAATTGCCAACGATGAAATTTCCGTGGACGAACTTGTCCACGCCTTCAACAACCCGAAACACACATGAAACCAAAAGCTCTCGTCCTCCAAGCCCATGGTTCTAATCGCGATTTTGACGTGATCGAAGCATTGACTCTCGCAGGTGCAGATGCGACTGGGATTCCGCTCAACGCATTGCGGATAAATAAGACGCTTCTCTCGGACTTTCAGTTGCTCGTCCTTCCTGGCGGCTTTTCCTACGCCGACTCCCTGGGCGCGGGCAAACTCCTGGCTCTTGATCTTGCATCCTATTTTGTGGATGAGATCTCAGCATTTGTCGAATCCGGCAAACCTGTCATTGGCATCTGCAACGGATTTCAGGCATTGGTGAAGTCGGGAATTTTACCGGGCGATGCTGAAGGTCAATCGACATTGACGTTCAACGCCCAAGGTCACTTTGAATGTCGCTGGGTGACTCTCAGGCCTGTTTCGCAGAAATGCATCTGGACAACAGGATTGGATGAACTCATCGAATGTCCTATCGCACACGGTGAAGGAAACTTTCAGACCTCTCCTCTCTTCCCTCTTTCATCTTTCCTCGACAACGACCAAATCGCCCTTACCTATTCCTATCCCAACGGTTCACCTGCTAATGCAGAATATCCCATCAATCCCAATGGTTCGCTCCACGATATTGCAGGGATTTGTAACTCGCAGGGTAACGTGCTGGGATTGATGCCGCACCCTGAGAATCACATTCATCCTTATCAACATCCGCAATGGACGCGCGGAATCAGTCGTCATCGCGGATTAACGTTGTTCGGGAACGGCGTGAAATATGCAAGTGAATTAAATTAAATGTATCACCGTGAACGACAGCAAAGCGCCTCCAAATTGACGTGGAGATTCTTCACTTGGATCAGAATGACAAAATAGGAGAACAATGATTTCCAAAGACCAACTTATTCAACTCCTACCAAACGCATTGAAAGAAACGAAATTGCCACTAGCCAACAAAACCTCCGGCAAGGTGCGCGATTGGTATGACTTGCCAGATGGCAAGCGTTTGATTGTCACTACTGATCGCCTCTCTGCATTCGATAAAATTCTTGCTACCGTTCCCTACAAGGGTCAGGTGCTGAATCAACTTTCAGCGTGGTGGTTTGAACAGACACGGGATATTATCCCCAATCATATTTTTTCATTGCCCGACCCGAACGCGGCAGTGGTCAATGTGGCAGAACCCTTTCTCGTGGAAGTGATCGTGCGTGGATATATCACTGGGGTCACGTCCACGGCCTTGTGGTATCGCTATTCGCTGGGTGAACGCGATATTTATGGTTATCGCTTCCCTGAAGGATTACAAAAGAATGCCCGGTTGTCTGAACCAATCATCACACCGACGACCAAAGGTGGAGCGACGGGCCATGATGAGCGCCTGACTTGTGCCGAGGTGGTTGAAAAAGGTTTGTTGGATGTGAATACTTGGGATCAGGTTCAATCTGCTGCGCTGGCAATATTCAAATGTGGACAGGAAATAGCGAATCAAGCGGGAATGATTCTGGTGGATACGAAATATGAATTCGGGCGCGCTGCGGATGGTAGTGTCGTGCTGATCGATGAAGTCCATACGCCCGATTCATCTCGTTTCTGGAGGGCGGATTCGTATGAAGAGAGATTTTCCGCGGGCGAAGACCCTGAAAACTTCGACAAGGAATTTGTCCGTATTGCGTATGCTGAGAAAGGTTATCGCGGAGATGGAGAGCCGCCGTCCATGCCGGATGATTTATGGGCATCGGCCAGTGAGCGTTACATTGCGATCTATGAGTTGCTAATAGGCAAAACCTTTGAAGCGGGTGAATATCCCGTTGAACAGAGGTTGATCAACAATTTGGAAGGTGTAGGAGTGATTTCATAATGTCCAAACCATTGGTGGTTATCTTGATGGGTTCCAAAGCGGATATAGATCATTGCACGAAGATTTCCGATGCTTGCAAGCAATACGGGTTGGAAACAGCCTTGCGGATCGCTTCGGCTCACAAAACGCCGGAATATGCACTTGCCATATTGAAAGAATATGAAGTGGATGAACGCCCGAAGGTGTATATCACGGTCGCGGGTCGCAGTAACGCCCTGAGCGGGTTTACAGATGGTTCGGTTAGCGCGCCGGTGATTGCGTGTCCGCCATCATCTGACTCGTTTGGCGGGGCAGATGTGTTCTCGTCGTTGCGGATGCCCTCGGGGGTTGCGCCAGCCGTGGTGCTGGAACCTGTCAACGCGGCGTTGTTGGCGGCAAAAATTTTAGGTGTGGCGAATGCTGAAGTGCTTGAGCAGGTCAAGGTGAGTCAGAAGCGCGCAGCCAATAAGATTGTCGAGGATGATGCCAGTGTCCAATAGTCCAGTCTCAATTCCCAGCCCGGATGATCATCCGCATGAAGAGTGCGGTGTAATCGGAATCTTCGCGCCGAATGAAGATGTGGCGCGCATGACGTATTTTGGGTTGTATGCCTTGCAACACCGCGGACAGGAGGCGGCGGGCATCGCAGTGGCGGATGGGCAGACCATGTCTTTGCATAAGGGAGTTGGGTTGGTCTCGCAGGTGTTCACGCCGTCAGTGATGGCGGAGATGAAAGGGCATTATGCGATTGGGCATACGCGCTATTCGACGACAGGTTCTTCGTCGCCGCGTAATGCCCAGCCTTTTATGATCGAAACGATCCATGGACCATTGGCATTGGCGCATAACGGGAACCTGGTGAATTCGGCTGAACTGCGCGAGGAAGTGATGCGGCAGGGTGTGGGGTTTTCGTCTTCATCGGATACCGAAGTGATGACGATGATGCTGGCGCGCAATGATGTGGGAACATGGGAGCAGCGCATCCGGCATGCGATGGAAAAATGGGTGGGCGCGTATTCATTGGTGATTTTGACCCGCGATTGTGTGTACGCGGTGCGTGATCCATGGGGCTTTCGTCCGCTGTGTATTGGGTTGTTGCCAAGCGGTGGACATGCGGTCGCCTCTGAGACCGGCGCGTTGCGAACGCTCGGCTGTGAGGCGATTCGGGATGTGAAGCCCGGCGAGGTGGTCTCACTTTCCAATAGCGCTCTCAAGGTGATGCAGGCGCTTCCATCTGTGACGCCATCGGCAATGTGTGTGTTCGAGCATATTTATTTTGCGCGGCCTGATCAGGTATGGGATGGAGTCAACGTTCATCATGTGAGGCAGAGGTTGGGGGAGGAACTGGCAAGGGAAATTAGTGATTGCAGCTTTGCGGATGTGGTCATCCCAGTGCCTGATTCTTCCATCCCGGCCGCGATTGGTTTTTCGCGGGTCAGCGGCATTCCGTATAACGATGGCTTTGTCAAGAATCGTTACGTTGGACGGACGTTCATCGAGCCAACGGATTCATTGCGCAAGCGCGGTGTTGCTTTGAAATTCAATGTCATCAACGAAAATGTATTGGGCAAACGCGTAATGATGATTGATGACAGCATTGTGCGCGGGAATACAACAGGTCCGCTCATCAAGTTGTTACTCAATGCAGGTGCGCGGGAAGTGCATGTTGCCATTACTTGTCCACCGATTGCGCATCCATGTTTTATGGGCGTGGATATGGGCAGGCATGAGAATTTGATTGCTCACAAGCGCACCGTGGATGAGATCCGTGAGTATGTTGGCGCAGACAGTTTGCATTATTTATCGCTGGATAGAATGATGAAAGCGGTTGGCAGGCAGGATGGTTTTTGCCAGGCTTGTTTTACAGGTAATTATCCAATACCGGTGAACATGGAAACAGTCAAGACCGGTTTTGAGAGAAGCTTGAAATAATTTCGTGGACGCGGAGCGTGTATGAATGTTTTGATCATTGGTTCGGGCGGACGGGAACATGCGATTGCATGGAAGGTAAGACAATCGCCACGGTTGACAAAACTTTATGTCGCACCGGGCAATGCAGGGACAGAGTCGTGCGGCAAAAACGTGCCGATGAATGTGAGCGATCACTTGGCGGTCATCCGTTTCTGCAAAGAGAAACAAATTGATCTGGTGATTGTGGGACCGGAGGTCCCACTTGCGGCAGGAATATCAGATAGCCTTTTCGAGAGCGGCATCCGTTGTTTCGGACCCACGCAAGCCGCGGCGCAGATCGAGGCGTCGAAAGCCATCGCTAAGGATTTCATGGCGCGTCATCAAATTCCAACTGCACGGTACGCGACGTTCACTGAATTGGATAAAGCCATTCGCTCTCTGGAGTCTGTGGATTATCCTATCGTCATCAAGGCATCGGGATTGGCCGCGGGCAAGGGCGTGACTTTGCCTGAAACCGTTGAAGAAGCGAAGTCTACGCTGAAAGCGATTTTGCTTGATAAGATGTTTGGTGATGCGGGAGATGAAGTTGTGATCGAGGAGCGACTAATCGGACAGGAGATTTCATTGATGGGGTTCACAGATGGGATTTGGGTGGTGCCGATGTTGCCTGCACAAGATCACAAACGATTATTGGATGGAGACCAGGGACCGAACACTGGTGGTATGGGTGCATACGCACCTGCTCCAATTTTTACTATGAATATGATGACTGAAGCTGTTGAATCTATTTTGAAGCCTGCTATAAAGGGGTTGCGCGACGAAGGGGCCCCCTTCGTCGGCGTTTTGTATGCGGGTCTTATTCTGACTACAAGCGGACTGCGCGTGCTGGAATTTAACTGTCGCTTTGGCGACCCTGAGACGCAAGTGGTGCTTCCACTGCTCGAAACGGATTTGCTTGATATTGTAGAAGCGTGTGTGAACGGGAATCTGGCAGATGTAAATATCCGCTGGAAGGATAGTGCGGCTGTTTGTGTGGTGTTGGCAAGCCAGGGGTATCCTGATAAAGTGGAAAGTGGAAAACAGATTTCATTCTCGTCATTGCCAGAGAACATGGTTTGCTTTCACGCCGGAACAAAAACAGATAACGAAAAGATTATTACAGCAGGCGGGAGAGTGTTTGGGTTGACAGCCTGGGCAGACACCCTCGAAACGGCAATTGACACAGTTTATTCAAACGTGAAAAACGTTTCGTTCGATGGAATGCAATATCGTAAAGATATTGCTCGCCGTGCGCTGGTGGTAGCGAAATGACAAAATCGAGTTATGCCTCGTCGGGTGTGGATATTGATGCAGGCAACCACGCCGTGGACTTGATGAAGGACGCGGTCGGATCAACATACACATCTTCCGTGTTGGCGGGCATCGGTTCCTTTGGCGGGTTATTCGACGCCTCCGCTTTAAAGGAAATGAAATCGCCTGTATTAGTCGCATCCACGGATGGTGTTGGTACAAAGGTCAAACTCGCCGCCTCTGTTGATCGTTATCGCAGCATCGGGCATGACATCGTCAATCACTGCATCAATGACATTCTCGTGCAGGGCGCGCGTCCGTTGTTTTTTATGGATTACTTTGCCACATCTAAATTGAATCCCAAACAGACCGCCGAAGTGGTGACAGGTATCGCAGAAGCATGCAAGGATGCTGGCATGGCATTGCTGGGCGGCGAGACCGCTGAAATGCCGGGCTTGTATCAGCCGAACGAATTCGACGTTGCAGGGACCATTATCGGCGTGGTGGAGCGTGAAGAAATCCTGCCCCGTCAAAATCTCAATGCCGGCGATGTTCTGATCGGATTGAAATCTAGCGGACCTCACACCAACGGCTATTCATTGATTCGCAAAGTCTTTGCCGACACGCCGCTTGATACATTCTTCTCTGAACTCAACTCAACACTTGCGGACTCGCTCCTCACACCACATCGTTCCTACTTTTCCATTCTCCATTCTCTGCTTTCCGAGATCAAAGCGCTGGTCCACATCACGGGTGGTGGATTCTTCGAAAACATCCCGCGTGTATTGCCCGAAAACCTAAACGCAAACATCAGTCTTGGCTCGTGGACAATTCCTCCATTGTGGAATCTGATTCAACAAAAGGGAACCATTTCCACTGACGAGATGTATCGCGTCTTCAACATGGGCCTTGGCATGATCGCCATCATGGATAAAGAATCGATTGCTCGTGTACAGAATTTGATATCCGAAGAAACTTTTGTGATTGGTGAACTGGTCGATGGTCACAAAAAAGTTGAACTGATCGACTGAAGGAAATGCTCCATGCCATCTTCTCTTCCTCTTCGTTACGGTGCCAATCCTCAACAGGCACCTGCCCGCGTCTTCATGACATCCGATGCCGACCTGCCCATCACTGTTCTCAACGGCTCGCCCGGTTATATCAACCTCCTCGACGCGCTCAACTCGTGGCAGCTTGCCCGTGAACTCAAGGCCGCGCTCAATTTGCCAGCCGCCGCCTCATTCAAACATGTCAGCCCAGCGGGTGTCGCGGTTGCCAATCCATTATCGGATATTCTCAAAAAGGCCTATTTCGTGGATGATCTTGAACTCTCGCCGCTCGCCACCGCCTATGCCCGTGCTCGTGGAGCGGACCGCCTCTGTTCGTTCGGTGATTTCATCGCTCTCTCCGATACTGTAGATGTTCCCACTGCCAAGCTTATCGCTCGTGAAGTTTCCGATGGTGTGATTGCACCTGCGTATGAGCCCGCCGCGCTGGAAATACTTAAAGCGAAGAAGCAAGGCAAATATGCGGTGATCCAAATTGACCCATCATATGAACCGTCGGCGCCTGAAGAGATACGCGAAGTCTTCGGCATCCGCTTCGAACAGCATCGTCATAATCGCATCGTCGCACCATCCGATTTCACCAACATTGTCACAACGAAAAAAGATTTGACCGCCTCTGCCATTCGCGATCTTACACTGGCGTGGATCACGCTCAAATACACTCAATCGAATTCCGTTTGTTTTGTTGCGGATGGTCAAGCCATTGGCGTTGGCGCAGGTCAGCAGTCGCGCATCCACTGCGTTCGTCTCGCTGGTCAAAAAGCGGATCTGTGGTTCCTGCGCCAGCATCCCTCTGTTTTGGATTTGCCCTTCAAGCCCGGCATCAAACGCCCTGATCGTGATAACGCGATCGATCAATTCCTGCGGGACGATGCGACTCCCAATGAAAAAGCGGACTGGGGGAATATCCTCGCTCAGACTCCCCGACAGCTGACCCTTGCCGAAAAGCGTGAGTGGCTCTCCAAAATGGACTCCGTCACTCTCGGCTCCGACGCCTTCTTTCCCTTCCGCGATTCGATTGACCGCGCCGCTATCAGCGGTGTGAAGTATGTTCTCGAACCCGGCGGCTCGACTCGTGATGACACTGTCATCCAAGCCGCGAACGAATACGGTATGACGATGATCTTTTCCGGCGTTCGACTGTTTCATCACTAAACTGATAAATGCTCAATGATGGCTTCTCCATCCCGCCTTGTCATCCTCATTTCTGGCAACGGTTCCAATCTCCAAGCCATCCTGGACGCCTGTGCATCTGGCGAACTGCCTGCATCCGTTGTCTCCGTCATTTCCAACAAAGTGGACGCCTACGGCTTGACTCGCGCACGCAACGCCGGCGTTGAAGCCATTTACTTTGCTAAAAGGGAAAATGAAACCCGCAATGAGTTCGACACCCGCCTTGCTGAACTCGTCATCACCAAACATCCCAACTACATCGTCCTCGCGGGTTGGATGCGCATTCTTGCATCTTCATTTCTTAACCACTTCCCAAATTGTGTTATCAACTTGCATCCTGCTTTACCAAATATGTTCCCCGGCATTCACGCCATCGAACGCGCCTTCGATGCCTATCAACGCGGCGAAATAGAACATACTGGCGTCATGGTTCACCTCGTTCCCGATGAAGGCGTGGACAACGGTCCCGTGCTAGGACAACAGAAAATACATTTCCGGCCAGACGAAACTCTCGTACAATTTGAAACCCGCGTTCATGCAGTTGAACACAAATTATTAGTCAACACACTCAAGTCAATTCTTGAAGCAAACTAAAAGGAGTACTTAATGCCCATAGCCATCCTCTCCGTGCACGACAAAACTGGCATTATCGAATTCGCCCAGGAACTCGCCTCTCTCGGCTGGACACTGCTTGCCTCTGGCGGCACTGCCGAACTTCTGCGCGATAACAACATCCCCGTTACCGAAGTTGCCGACTACACCCAGTCGCCTGAAATCCTCGGCGGACGTGTCAAAACCCTGCATCCCGCCATTCACGGTGGCTTGCTCGCCCGTCCCACCGACGAAGACCATCAACAGCTCCGCAACCTCGGCTGGGATTACATTGACCTCGTCGCTGTCAACCTCTATCCTTTTGAAGAGACCATTGCAAAGCTGAAGGGCACTTACGCAGACGCCATCGAAAACATAGACATTGGTGGTGTGACCCTCATCCGCGCCGCGGCGAAGAACCACGAACGCGTCAGCCTCGTCTGCGATCCATCTGACTACAACATGGTTTTAGAGGAACTTCGTGGAGGCGGAATCTCCGCGAAGACGCGCACAAAACTTGCCATCAAAGGCTTCGTCTCCACCGCACATTATGACACAGCCATTCACGATTATCTAAAGAAACAGGCCGAATAAATGCCGGACCTCGCTCATCTGCTCAAGGATAACGACAGGGTAGCTTTGTTCCATCTGCGCAGCATGTGGCCATTTCAATATCGTCATGGAATCCAAATGGCAGGCGAATTGTCCGAAGCCATGCGCTCAAGCAAAGACCATGGGCTACATCACGCATATGAGCAGAAATAGATTGGGTTTGCTTTTGGGTCAGCCTGATATTTTGAAAAGGGACGAATGAGATCATGAACTTGGTCAATCGAAGGCGCGGGTATTATAAATAAGGATATGCTGCGGGCAATGCGAACTGTGCCCCGTCATAAATTCGTTCCGCAGGATTATGTGGATGAGGCCGATGAAGACCGCCCTCTGCCCATTGGATATGGCCAGACCATTTCACAACCTCGGCTTATTGCTCGGATGACACAACTACTTGAATTACAACCTGGTGAGAGGGTGCTAGAGATTGGCACCGGCTCAGGTTATCAAGCGGCCATCCTGTCCGAATTCGGTTACGTGGACGTCTACACGATTGAGATCGTCCCTGAACTGGCTGAAAGCGCCACAACGCGTTTGCATGATCTGGGATATACCAATGTGCACGTCAAACAGGGGGATGGCTACTACGGCTGGCCAGAATATGCTCCGTTCGACGCAATTATCATTACCGCCGCGCCCGATCATCTTCCCGCACCGCTGGCCGGACAACTGGCTGAGGGTGGGCGGATGGTCATCCCTATCGGCCCGCCGCGTTCATATCAGGGCCTGTGGAAGTTCGTCAAGGAAGAAGGGAAACTGAAAGCCTATCATGTAGGTGATGTCTGCTTTGTCCCATTCACCGGCTCGGGCGTCGGAGCACACGAGACTGAGCCAACGACATGATCCAACTCCTACAGAGACCGAAGCGGTATCCGCGGTCCCGATGAATTCCTTCGGGGAAGCCGTGCGCTTCGGTTACAGCAAATCACATGCCTCACTCGCCAGCGCAATCTG
>DASWKT010000062.1:0-5315 GCA_036396515.1 Anaerolineales bacterium
GCGCCGCCATACGCCTTGCGCGTAATGATACAGATCTTTGGAACGGTGGCTTCTGAATATGCGTAAAGGAGCTTTGCACCGTGACGAATGATGCCGCCGTGTTCCTGTGCGATGCCCGGAAGCAAACCCGGGGAGTCAACGAACGTGACCAGTGGGACATTGAAGCAATCGCACATGCGCACAAAGCGGGTCATCTTGTCGGCCGCGTCAATATCGATCACGCCGGCCATGATGGCAGGTTCCTGTCCGACGATGCCAACGCTGTGCCCACCGATGCGCGCCAGTCCAATGATTGCGTTGCGCGCCCAGACCGGTTGGAGTTCAAGGAATGTGCCTCTGTCAATGATCTGCTCGATGACCTGGTGCATGATGTATGGCTCTGATGGATTGATCGGAACGATGCTGTTCAGCGAGTCATCCATGCGTGAAAGGTCATCGTCTGGCTTTTGATATGGCGGATTCTCAACATTGTTGGATGGCAGGTAGGCAAGAAAGTGACGTACCGTTTCGAGGGCATCATTCTCGCTCTTCACGCTTACGTGTGCCACGCCGCTAATGGACATATGCACATCCGCGCCACCTAATGACTCCGCATCGATCACTTCGCCAGTCACGGCTCTGATTACTTCCGGCCCTGTCAGAAACATGAACGAGGACTTCTCGACCATGATGACCAGATCCTGCAGGGCGGGGGAGTATGCCGCGCCGCCCGCGCACGGTCCGAGCATGACCGCGATCTGTGGGATGACGCCCGAGTATTGTGCATTGCGCCTGAATATCTCCGCATAACCACCCATGGAGCGTACGCCCTCCTGAATGCGCGCGCCGCCCGAATCGATGAGCGAAATAAATGGCACTCCGTTGCGTACAGCCAGGTCCATCACACGGCAGATCTTGTGGGATTGCATCTCACTCAACGTTCCGCCGTAAATTGTGAAATCCTGTGAATACAGATATACGGTCCGCCCATTGATCTGCCCGTAGCCTGTCACTACCCCGTCGCCATAATATTCTTCGCTGAGCAAATTCAATTCATCGCCCTGGTGGGTGATGAACGGCTCGATCTCGTTGAACGTGCCTTTATCGAGCAGCAACTCAACGCGCTCACGTGCGGTCTTCTTGCCTTTGGCTTTTTGTTTTTTGATTCGTTCTTCGCCACCGCCTTCAAGTGCCTTTGCGCGTACCCGGCGGAGTTCAAGAATTCTTGGATCTTCCTGAGTCATACATTTTCCCTTTTAGTGAATTATTTCACAATTTTTAAGTATAACACTACCGGGCCTATTAACCAGTGATGGATAGCACGCCTCAAATGGGACAAACCGCCCCTTCTTTTGGGGCCGGACCGTTCACCGTCATCGAATTGATGCAATCTCAATTGTCTTGTTGCCAATTCAAATCTTCCCTGCTCGAATTGATCCTACTTGATTTATACTTGCGTCATTAAGTCCCGCATACAAAGGACGATAGAATGGAACACGCTGTTTGGATGGAAAACCTTTTGAATGCTGTGGTGCAAGTGGGAGAGGAAGGTCGCGTAGCAGCAGATTTCCTGCGCGCACGCAGAACGAAGATCGGCTTCAAGCTTGTGCGACCCAATGTTGGTGCCTTCTGGACTGTGTTTGGTAACATCCGCCTGAATTCACAGTACTATTCCTATGAGACGCCATTGGATGAACTGCGCATCAAGACGTTGATCATCCATGAGGCCCGCCATTTGCAGCAGGGCATCGTCATGGCTTTATCAGTCTATGGCGAATTAGATGCGTGGCAATTGGAGTTTGGTATATATCATCGCATAAAAGGAAGCTACCCCCATCCGGCCATCGCGGAGCTGATGACCCTTTCGCTTGGATATGACCGTGCCGTTCTGAAGAAAGCGGCTGCTCTGATGCAAGCCTATGCAGGGAAGGGATATCGCGTTGATCTGCTTCCATTGTTCCCGCTGGACAGGGAGATAAGATATTGGGTGTTACGCGATAAAGCTTTATCTCGAACAGGGTGATAGTACTTCATCAAATTTATGAAAAATGCTCGTGCAGATATCATCACCCTGCTCCATGGACGAAAACTTTCTGAACCTCCTGCCTTCAGTGGACTGATCCATATCACTACAGAGGGATTGCAAAGTGAGGGGCTGGCGCTTCATGAAGTCCATCATGAGACGAAGAAAATGGTGAAGGCCGCGGCCAGCACCTTTCGCCTTGCGGGGATTCCGTCTGCAACACTTCCTTTGGACCTAAGTGTGGAGGCTGAAGCGCTGGGCGCAGTGCTGGACTTTTCACACGATGACAGATTTCCGCTGCCTGCCGCGCCGCTGGTCGCCTCTGTTAAAGATATTGTGATCTCATCGGACGCGCTGACCCGCGGCCGCCTGCCTCTCGTTCAGCAAGCAATTGCAAACCTCAAACAGGATATTGGGGATGAAGCTGTTATCTCAGGGATGATCCCGGGGCCATACACACTGCTGCTTTTGCTGGTTGAGCCTGGCAGATTATTCATGGAAATGAAGAAGGAACCAGCGGCTGTCAACCAGGTGCTGGAGCAGTTAGGTTATTTTCTTGCACAGGTAGGGCATGCTTATAAAAACGCGGGCGCGGACTTTATCACGATTCACGATATGGGCGGGTCACCCGCCTTCATTGGGCCTGCCAAGTATGAGCAATTTGTTTTCCCGGCAGAAAAGCAGCTCATCGCGGAATTACCGAAGCCGCGCGTCCTGTCTGTGTGCGGGAACATCAGTGCCGTGACGCACATACTTGGTCAGACGGGCGCGGATGCCATTTCAATCGATCAAACCACTGATTTGATTCCCGCGCGCGCCTCACTGTTTGATTCACTGCTGTTTGGGAATATCGATCCTGTAGAAACGTTGTGGCGGGGCAACCAGGCTGAGGTCCGCGAAGCAGCTAACAGGGCGAAAGAGTCGGGCGTGGACGCCATCTGGCCGGGGTGTGATCTCGTCCTAGTCACGCCCATTCGAAACATTACAGCAATGATGTAATTTTATCCATTGGGGGAATTATGTCGCTCGTGCGACATTTCGTTCAACTGCATTTCGGTATAATCTCAGTCATATTGTCTGAATTGCTGGTAATCATGATTAACTTTGACTTTCATCTCAGCAGGCAGTATGATTGGCTTGTATCAAGCAGAGGAATTAGGAGCAGCGGGCATGGCAAAAAAGTCATCTACCGTAAGTAAAACTATTAATAAAGCGGAAGAGCAAAAAGCACAGAAGAGGCGCTCGACGACCAAGACCGCTCGCGCCGCGAAATCCCGATCAACCACACACGGGTCCAAGGCTCCTATGACAAAGGCTGTCGATCCGCGCGTGATCGAACTGCGCGACGACGCCGATCAAGCCAAAGCGAAGGGCGAGTTGGATCGAACGATCGATTTGCTCACTCAAGCGTTGGCGATCGGAAATCTGCCATTCGAGATCGAATACGATCTGCTCAAGCAGCGTTGTCTATGCTTCAACTATGCGGGCGACAATGCGGCTTACACTGCCGATGCGCAGGCGATGTTCCATCTCGCTGAACAGCATGAAGATATCCTGCGGCAGGCCGCGGCCTTGGTACCATGGGTCGATGCGGCTGGTAATACTGGCACCGCTGCCATTCGCGAGGTTGTCAAGCTTGCAGAAAATCTAAGACAGCAGTCTAACGATCCGCACGTTCAAGCCGATTGCCTGGTTGTGCTGGCTTATGGCGGTTGGGTTGACAATCAACTACCGCAGGCAGCCCAGCAAGCTGAAGGCGCGGTCCGTTTCTATCGCCAGAGCGGTGATCGCTCTGCCGAAGCGTTTGGCCTGCAAACCTTAAGTGCGGTCTTTCAGGTCATGGGTAGGGCCGATCCAGCGCGGCGGGCGGCCCAGGAAGGGCTGACGTTATATCGGATGCTGGGCGATCGGATTGGCGAAGCCCGCTGTTTAAACAGTCTGGCGATTGTGTCGCAAGATTATGTTGAAAGGCGCGCCTACATGGAACAGGTCCTGGCGCTTGCTGAAGAATTGGGTCTGCGCCGAACGCAAATTTCAACCTATAACAATCTGGGCCTGCTGTATACCAATATGGGTTTGTACAGCACGGCTCGGCAATACATTGAGCAGGCGGCCAACGATGTGCGTCAGCGCGGAACCGAACGATTTACGCTGGCGATTTATCTGGAAAGTTTGGGACGGGTCTATGAGGCCGAGGGCGATCACGATCGGGCTTATGCCGCCTTTGAGGAAAGCGCGGTCTTGTTCCACGAGAATGATCTGATAGCCTATGAAGCCTTGAGCTTCTGCGGGTTGGGCACTGTCGAGCTGGCGCGCGGGCGCTGGTCTGAAGCCTGCCAGCAATTCGAACGGGCGACGGATCTGATCCGCGGCAAGGATTACCCCATCGAGGAGGTAGTTGCGCTGAATGGATTGGGCGCGGCCTACCTGGCGTTGGGCGATCTCGATTCCGCCGATCGGTATACGCAGCAGGCGATCGATCTGCTCGCTTCGACCAACGACGTCAATTTCGAGTATCCGCCGCAGGAAGTTTGGTGGCGGCGTTATCAAGTCTTAACAGCCAAAAGCGGCAAAGCGGGCCGTCGGACAAAAAGCGCGCGCGCTCAAATGAATGAAGATGCTTGGCGGGCGCTGAGCAACGCGCGCAAGATGATGTTGACCAACGTCGTCGAGCTGAGCGATGACGGCTTGCGCCGCAACTATTTCAACAAGGTGGCGATCAACCGCAGTATCGTGACCGAGTGGACGCGCGAGGCGTTAGCGCGCGAGATTCCGATCGAACCAGCGGCGACCAGAATGAGTTCCCTGCAGGAACAATTCCGGCGGCTGTTATCGATCGGCGTGCGCATGAACGAGCCGCGCGAAGTCGATGCGCTGCTTGACTTTATTATGGAGCAGTTGATCGAGTTGAACGGCGCGGATCGTGCGCTATTGATCCTGGTGGGACAGGACGGACAGCGGTCAACGGCGGCCTCACGCGGTTACAAAGATAGCGAAGAAGCGGCCGCGTTAACAAAGGTTGCCAATTTCCTGGATGAAGTGACGCGCAAGCAAAGCGCTGTCCTGCAGGAAGGACCAGGCGAGATCGACGGCCTGCCGACAACGCTCAGTCGAATGGGCATACCGCTCGTTGAACGCCACCAACTGATCGGAATCATCTATGCTGAGAATCATGCGCTGTTCGGAGCGTTCACCCCAACCGATATCGATCTCGTCTCCGCGTTTGCAAATCAGACCGCCTCAGCGATCGAGAACGCACGCCTGTACCATGGCCTGGAACAGCGCGTCAAGGAACGAACCGAAGAACTTAATG
>DASWKT010000063.1:0-11964 GCA_036396515.1 Anaerolineales bacterium
TGCCACAAGCCTGATAAAAAAGGCGGGCATACCTTGAGCATCTCCTCCTCTGCCGTGCCTGCTCATCTGGGTCACGGAGATAAATTGGGACCGTGCCCGTGATATAGATCGTTGCGGCTCATGTCAACGTCGGGATGAAAGGATTCATCCCGACGTTGTTTTGTTCCTCCTTCACTTTCTCTGTATAATTGTCAGAGTGCAAAGCCATAAAGTCAACAATCTTATGAGCGATATCCATGAGCAACTGCGTGCGCTGCTTGATAAGGAAGGCGCCGTCTATCGGGTCGTCGAACACGAACCCGAAGGCCGCACGGAAATCATCGCCAAGATCCGCGGGAACAGGATCGAGCAGTCCATCAAGTCCATCGTCGTGCAGGTAAGACTGAACCGGAAAGAAAACATCTATTGCCTTGCGAATGTCCCCGGTGATTGCCGCATCGATTTTGACGGGATCAAAAATCACTTTAACGCCGATAGCGTCGCATTTGCCTTTCGCGACAAGGCACGGGAGTTAACGGGATGCGTGATCGGGGCGATCCCACCTTTTTCGTTCAGTGACCAGCTACAGGTCCTGGCTGACCCGCTGGTCCAGCAGAATGAAGAAGTTGTCTTCAACGCGGGCCGCCTGGATCGATCCATTTTCATGAAACTGGATGATTACATCCGTATCGCGAAGCCACAAATCGCCCAAATTGCCCTGCGAGGATAATTTAATGAAATTCAATTTGCCCGCACGCAAACCATTCAACTTTCTTTCTGTCGTCAACTCACATGGATGGCGACAGCTTGCGCCATTCTCATATGATGAAAACACCCTCACGCTTTCTTATATATTGCGCCTTTCAAATGGACGTGTGCTCGAACTCAAATTCCAGGATGGGACGGATGGCATAACGGTCGAAACAGAGAAGCTCAACAAGATTGAACGAAGGGAAGTGATGGAAAAAGTCACTTGGATGTTAGGTCTCGATATGGATTTCTCGCTCTTCTACGCCGCTTCACGCGGGGAACCGAAGCTGGCGCGCGTTAAAAAGCGTGCTCTCGGCCGGGTCCTTCGCTCGCCAACCCTCTTCGAAGACGTGATCAAAACCATCCTGACGACAAATACATTATGGGCCGCGACCAAAAACATGACTCTGAAATTGGTCAACGAATTCGGCGCTTCGACTGCGGGTCGGGAAGAAATCGACCCTCCGCTCAGCGCGATGCCAAACAGGAAAGCCTTTCCCACCCCTGAAGCGATTGCCGGCTCCACCCCTGAATTCATCAGGGAAAAAATACGTGTGGGGTACCGCGCGCCCGCAATTCATGAACTGGCTGTCCGCGTTGCATCAGGTCAATTCGATTTGGAGTCTCTCAAAACAGGTAATTTGCCCACTCTTGAACTTCGTAAGGAGTTGTTAACGATCAATGGCGTTGGCCCCTATGCCGCGGCGAATCTATTGATGATCCTGGGACGACACGATTTCATCCCCATCGACTCATCTGCGTTGACGGTGGTTTCGCATGAGTGGTATGGCGGGAAACCTGTCACGGCAAAGGAAATCGAAAAGCGGTTCGAAAAATGGGGCAAGTTTAAGGGCATCGCGTTCTGGTTTTGGGATTGGGAATATGATGGATAAAGGAGGCACTACGTGTTCGAGCATCATAAACAACCACTGGCAAGCCAACCCGATTTTGCACGACGCATGCTGCGATTCGGCCTGCTTGCAGCAGGGATCATTTTGATTTCGCTCGGCATCGGCATAGTTGGTTATCACTATATTGTCCATCTCCCATGGATAGACGCCTTGTTGAACGCTTCGATGTTACTGGGTGGCATGGGCCCCGTAGCTGTTAAGGAGCTGGATACCCCATCTGAAAAGTTATTCGCATCATTTTACGCGCTGTTCTCGGGCATGGTTTTCCTGGTTGCCATAGGTGTGATCGCCACACCAGTTTTCCATCGTTTTCTGCATCGTTTCCATCTGGAGATGGAAGACGAGCAATGATGGATCTGCTGCTTTCAAATAAAGTTGCCATTGTTACAGGAGCCAGCCGTGGCATCGGGAAAGCGATCGCGGAAACCTTATCTGGGGAGGGGATGAAAGTCGTCTTGGCTGCACGCTCACGTGAGGAACTTGAATCGCTTGCCAAAGCTCTGCCAAATGAGTCGCTTGTGCAGTCCATGGATTTGCGTGAGCCAGATTCGGCGAATCGGATTGTTGCCTCAACCGTCGGAAAGTTTAGCAGGCTCGATTTACTTGTCAACAACGCGGGTGCCACCAAACGCGGCGATTTTCTCACCCTCATCGACGAAGAATGGATAGATGGCTTTGCCCTGAAATTTTATGCAGCGCTGCGTCTGTCGCGCGCCGCCTGGCCGCATCTGCAAGCCAGCAAAGGAGTGATTGTCAATATTACCGGCATCGGCGGTCGTAAAGGAAGCGCCGAGTTCGCTATCGGTGGCGCGGTCAATGCTGCATTGATGAATCTCACGAAAGCCCTGGCAGATCGCGGGGTCAGGGACGGCGTACGCGTCAATGCCATCAATCCCGGCTCGATAGCAACCGAGCGGTTACAGACGCGTATCAGGAATTATGCAAAAGAGAAGGATATTGATCTTGAAGAAGCTGCAAAGCGTATGCCGCGCGAGCTGAAGATCGAGCGCTTCGGTGAACCTGTCGAGATTGCGCGTGCAGTTGCATTTCTCGCATCCTCGCAAGCTGCCTATATCCAGGGCGCGATCCTAGATGTGGATGGCGGCGCAACTCGCGCGTTATAACATTTCGAAATCGGAATATAATTCAATAACTCATCATAAGTAGAACGTCCCGCAGGGTTCCTGTGACCAAGTCCGTTTGCAGAATAAACCTGCGGGACGGTGCATATCGGTCGATAAGCTTTATTGAATTGGAGGCGATATGAGATGCCCGGTCTGCAAAGCTAATACTCTCAGCTCGATCATGCTTCTGGATAGGCTTCCCGCCCGTCAATGTTCGAATTGCAAGGGCGTCTCGATTTCATTCAATGCCTATTTGACGTGGCGAAGAAGATTAGGCCATGAATTGCCTCCAAAAGAGGGGGCCATCGATATTGACCCGCTCTGGGAAGTAAAGGAATTAAAGTTTTGCCCCGACTGCGGCCATATTATGGCTCGTTACAAAATCCTCCCTGATACCGAGTTTTACATTGACCGCTGCCGCAGTTGCAACGGGATCTGGCTTGACCACCACGAATGGGAAGTCTTGATTGACCGGAACCTTCACGACAACCTGAACGAGTTTTTCACACGTCCCTGGCAGGACAATTTGCGAGCCGTGGAAATCAAAAATCATCTGGACAACATCTATCTGGAAAAACTTGGCGAGCAGGATTATGAAAACGTGAAACAAATCCGTGAGTGGCTAAAGGATCATCCAATGCGGGGGATGCTGCTTGCCTTTTTACAGGCAGAGGATCCTTATAAGGTCTAAACATTTTGGCGGATAACTACCAACCGATCCATTTCTTTGACCATCCAATCGAACCCATCTTCGATACTCCTCCGGCGCGCGAGAAAAGCCCCGATTGTCCAAATGGGTTTATCTGGGAAAATAAAACATACCCTATAACAGAAATGCTCGCCTCATGGAGCGACTTCACACGCCGCGGAAAAATGGCACGCAATATGCGGCCCGCGCACGCGGCCGTTGCATCCAGTCGCGGCTCATTGAATGTGGGCAGGTTTTATTTTAGAGTGAAAGTGGACAGCGGGAAAATTTTTGATATCTACTACGACCGCGCCATGAAAAACGTGGATGACCGTAAGGGCCAGTGGTTTATCTATCGCGAGTTGGGAGAGGAAGAATGAATACGGAACTTCGTCAGCCTGCCTCCATTCCTGAACCTTCCGAATATTCGGTTCCCTGGACGGTCTTTGATATCTGGCTTGGCGTCGGGATCCTGGCGCTGATCGATGCCCTGGCGTTCATCATCACATTGCAAAGTTCAAGAAGGGTTGAATTTGCACAAAGCGCAGGGATTGTTCTTTTCGAACTTGCCTATCTTCTACCGGTCCTTTTGATCTTTGCCTGGAAGCGCATCCACTGGAAGCATCTTGGCTTCAGAAGATTTGAATTGAATGTGATGGGTCTAGGCTGCGGTCTATTGATTGGTGGTTACGCCATTATATTGCTGCATAACCTCATTTTGTTGGGACTGGGAATCGATACGCAAGGTGAGGCGATCCTGCGACTGATTGAAATGCTTGAATCGCCGGCGTGGTTTTTCCTTGTGGCGGTTGTTTTCGCCCCGTTCGTGGAGGAAATATTCTTCAGGGGCTTTCTCTTTCAGGGCTTTCGCCAGAAGTACGGATGGGTACGCGCCGTGCTGTTGAGTTCTGTGATCTTCGCGGTCGCGCATTTGGACCCGGCTTCGCTTATCCCGACTTTTATCTTGGGCCTGGTAATTGCCTATCTATTTCACCGATCAAACTCGATCTGGCCCGGGATCATTCTGCATTTTCTTATCAATGGCTTTAGCTTATGTGCAGTATTTGCGTCCACCCGTCTGCCGCCCTTATAGAGGCATATTCCTCCCCAATTTAAATGGTTGGACGGCAGTTTAACTGCCGTCCGAACCGGAAAACATTTACTCCCTTGTGATCAGCTTTACCTGATTTTCATAAAAGAAGTAATCCCATGCCCAGTTGATCAATACTATGAGTCTATTGCGAAAACCAATCAACCGGTAAATATGCAGGAATACCCAGATTAACCAGGCAATGAATCCGCTGAATGACAATCCCCAAATTCGTGCAACCGCGGCGTTACGTCCGATCGTCGCGAGCAGACCGGGGTCCTTGTAGTGGAATCGCGCAGTGCTTTGTCCTCTCAGGATTCGCTGAATATTCCGAGCAGTTATTTTTCCCTGCTGGATGGCGACCGTCGATAGCATAGGCAATGGCTGACCCTCTTCATCCTCAAGATAGGCTGCATCACCGAGGATGAAGACTTCAGGATGCTGAGGCAGCTGCAAAGTCGGTTCGACTCGTACCTGTCCGGAAGCTGCCTGCTGGACCCCAAGCTGGTCGGTCAATTCGGCCGCACGCACGCCTGCTGTCCAGATTAACGTATGCGCATTGACCTGCGTTCCGTCACCGAGAGTGATTTGTCTCCCGTTGTAATCTGAGAGTTTCGTGTTCAGGAGGACTTCAACCTTTTTGCTCTGCAACAAATCCATGGTAGCCTTGCGCAGCTCATTCGGATAATTTCCCATCAGGTGATCGGTTGCTTCGATAAGAAGCACTCTCACATCCTTCAAATCCATCTGGGGATAATCCTTTGCCAGCACGTGGGTGATCAACTCAGCCAGCGCGCCAGCGGATTCCACACCTGTCGGTCCACCGCCAACCACGACGAAAGTTAACAAAGCTTTTCTTCGGTCAACGTCCACTTCGCGGCTGGCTTTCTCGAACATCTTGAGCAAATGGTTGCGTGTGCTGACCGCGCTCTCGATATCCTTTAACTGGAAGCTGTTCTGTTCAACAGTACTCATTCCAAAGAAATTCGTCTGCCCGCCAACCGCCAGCACCAGATAATCGTAAGCCACTATGGAGCCGTTCATTTTTATGTAATGTGATTCGAAATCGATAGATGTCACTTCTGCCATCTGGAAGGTTAGATTCTTTTGTCTGCGAAATATGCTCCGTAATGGGTAAGCGATCTGTGAAGGCACAAGCCCCGCTATTGCGATTTGATATAGCAACGGCTGAAATAGATGATAGTTATGCCTGTCAATCAGCGTGATCTGCACTGGCGCGTTTGCCAGCCTGCGGGCGGTTTCCATCCCGCCAAACCCTGCGCCAACAATGACAATGTGGGGGAGTTTTTGAGTGTTCATTTTATCTGCCTTCTATTTGTGAAATATCACACAATTATTATAACTAAATAGGTCTGATTTGTAAATGTTAAATCACAAAGCAAAATCGGCTGATATAATCATTCTGTTGGCATGTAACTTATGGCCTTTCCAGTGCGTCTTGTACTAGCGTTGCAGCAAATTTCACAAATCCAGCACAGAAAGCGGGAAACGTATGAAACGCATTATTCCATATCCTCTCCTCTTAATCACGGCCATCATTCTTGAGCGAGTTGTTATCTCGTCAACCCACATTGGCATCGGTCAAAGTCTGCGTGCCCTGTTCATTTTGCTTCTATTAACTACTATCATTGCGTTTAGCATTCAATATCTTATAAAAGACTGGCACCATACAGATTTCATAGTGCTGATGATACCTGTCTCGCTTATTGCTTATCGATCTTCGTACAGTTTTCTCAAAATCAATTTTCTACACCAAGCCAATTACCTTGGGCTTGCCCTCATAATTCTATTAGGAATGCTATATGCGATTGTTGTGCGTCGCAAGGTGTGGCAGTCAGTCCGAAATCCTGCCCGGGTGACCACCTATTTCAACCTTGTATTCACAGTACTTTTGAGCTTCCAGGTCATGAGACTGGCAGCGGACAGCTATAAGATGTTTATGAACATGAACCACCCACAAACATTGGCCATTTCCACATTGGACCGTGATCTCCAATTGAAGAAGGAATCATCTCCTGATATTTATGTTATCGTTCTAGACGGTTATGCGCGTCAGGACGTCCTTCAGACTATTTATGAGCACGATAATTCAGAATTTATTGGCTGGCTGGAGAAGCGAGGTTTTTATGTCGCAAATGATAATCATACTAACTATGTTCAAACAGCTTATGTCATGGCATCGTTCTGGAATTTTGATTATCTCCAGCCTTGGGATCCATCTACTGAGTACGCACAATACTTATTCCAGCCAATCCAGAACAACCGCGTCTTTCACTCGTTGGATGAGATCGGCTACACAACTGTCAGTACAGAGGGGGCGCTGAGTTATCTACAGATCAAAAACTCGGATGTTTATTTATCTAACTTCCTGCCGTTGAACAATTTCGAAACTCTATTACTCGTTGATAGTCCACTTGAACCGCTCTCGAATGTTTTCAATCTGGGGATACCTGTCCATACTTATAAAACCCATCGTCAACGTATACTAGATCAACTTGATATGCTTAAGGAAATCCCTGCAAGCATTCCGGGGCCGAAAATTGTATATACTCATATCCTGGTTCCGCACCCTCCATTTGTTTTTTATCAAAATGGCAATGCCCGGGAGCCTCAGCGGCCATATACTCTTGCAGAGGGAATTGGGTCTAAGGGTGAGGAGGACTACCGGAACGGCTATCGAGAACAGGTCAGCTTTATCAGTAGAGAGATCGTTAAGGTAATTGATGCCATACTTACGAAATCAGAGTCGCCACCAATCATCCTTGTGATGGGTGACCATGGTCCTTCTTCGATGTTCAAGATGAATTTTGAGACACCTGGATGTCTTTGGGAGAGAACCAGTAATCTCTACGCCATCCTCCTACCGGGTCATCAGAATGATGGTATTGTATATCCTTCGATAAGCCCTGTTAACACGTTCCGTGTAATTTTTAACACCTATTTTGGTACAGACCTGCCTCTTCTTGAAGATAGGAGTTACCTGATGGCTTGGCAACAGCCAACTCTAAAAGTCGATGTTACAAGCTTAAGAGACTCTCGTGAGGGTTGCACAATTTCACGCAAATAAAGATTTGGTGCTAGGCAGCTGGATGATTCTTGTCTAAAGGCCCCGGAATTCGGCCTTGTATGAAATAGTTATAGTTGCCAGAAGCGGAACCGATCAAGCCCAATTGCAACCAGGTTCCAATCCACTCCCAGACTTGAAGAGAAGCTGCGGACACTCCCCCAGAATAGATTCGAAACAAAGGGAACGTACCAGAAAGCGAGCAGGATGATCCAGATGGCCGCGCCGCGGAATCGGTCCACTTGCATACGGATCCCAGGACTGAGGAAGGGTTCGATGACACTGTAGCCGTCGAAGGGCGGCAGTGGAATTAGGTTGAAAAACACTGCCGATACCTGAAGAACCAGCAGAAACGAAAGCCCGGGCCAAATACCTGAAGAGGTAACGGGGGCGGCACGCAGGATGATAGCGAGAACTATAGCGGCCAGCAAATTCGACAATGGCCCTGCCAGTGACATGGCGCTCAGCCAGAAACGATCCCGGATGCGCCATCTTTCGATGTATACGGCGCCGCCTGGTAGGCCAATACCACCCAGCAGGAGAAACACCAATGGCAGGATGATCGAAAATACGGGATGAGTGTATTTAAGGGGATTGAAGGTGAGGTAGCCTTTTTCGCGCACAGTGTAGTCGCCGCCATAGTAAGCCACAAGTGCGTGAGAAAATTCATGCAAACAAAGTGAAAAGATCCAGCCGAAGAGGACAATGGCAAAGGTCATGTTATTTTTTATTTTGCAGATAAGTTTTTACTGTCTCTACAAACTGTGCTGCTGATGAAAGAATTTCTTCCGCCTGCTTCTTATCTATATTCAATAATTCCCGGTAATCTCCAATTTGCCGATAATCAAAAGCGCGGTGTAGTGCTTTGCTTATCTCTTTGGAAAATAAACCCTTTTTGACAAAGTGTTTATCAAATAAAGCAATGACCCCACTGTGCCTTGATGTCCCTTCGTCTATTGTTATTAGGAGCGCCAATACTGTATAAAACATGGCGTAGTAAGCGCGGTTAACAACACTTGCAGAACTGCCATCGTTATCGAACAATAATTGGGCATCATGCAAAGTTTCGCCAGCGCGCTCCAAACGATATTGAATTAATGCTTGTTTATCAAATGTGTCTTCACTCACGCAGGAATTCCCTCTTTTTGAACTGTACGAAAGAAAGGTGATGCGGAAAGTTTTTTTAATTCGCTTTCTGTTGCAGGGATAACGGATATAACCTTTTCTGCTTCAAAACCGATCTCCCAGGCAATATCAAGTGCAGTATCTAGGGTTGCCTTTTTCATATTTGGCAGGACGACAAACAAATCAATATCTGAATAGTTTGTTGCATCCCCACGCGCTTGCGACCCGAACAAAACTACTTGAACGGGCTGACCGAGTGAACTTGTCAATCGTTTGCGAAATTCTGAAGCAAGACGCAAAGCCTTTCTTTTCATGCGTTTATTATAGCCTTATTCATATCCATTAGGGTGCGACCTGTGCCATTCCCATGCACTGCCGATCATATCGTGCAGGTTATCGTGTTCGGGTTTCCAACCGAGCTCGCGGTGTATCTTTTCAGATGAGGCAATGAGACGCGCCGAGTCGCCTGGACGGCGCGGGAGTTCCCTTGCCGGGATCGAATGCCCCGTGACTTGATGCGCTGTCTCGATCACTTCGCGGACCGAATACCCGTTCCCGCTTCCGAGGTTGTAGATCAATCGATCGCGTTCCTTCAGTCCATCCAGCGCAAGCAGGTGCGCCGAGACCAGATCCGCAATATGGATGTAGTCGCGGATACAGGTGCCATCGGGGGTTGGATAATCGGTGCCGTAGATTGCAGCCGCGTCGCGCTGGCCGAGTGGGACGCGCAACACAAGCGGAATAAGATGCGACTCAGGCTGATGCGCCTCGCCGCGGCCGGGCAGCGCGCCACAGGCGTTGAAGTAACGGAGCGCTGCGAAATGCAGGCCATGAATTTGACGATACCAATCTAGCGCCTGTTCGACCATGAGCTTGGTATGGCCGTACACATTCGTTGGACCGAGCGGCGATTCTTCAGTAAGGGGTTCGTCACTGGATTGATAGACCGCGGCAGTGGACGACAACACAAAGCACTTCACCCCCGCTCGGACGGCTGTTTCCATTAATGTGAGCGAGTTCGTGAGATTGTTGTGATAGAAGCGCCCGGGATCCTTCATGCTTTCCCCAGCTTCGATGAGCGCTGCAAAGTGCATGACCGCATCGAACTTTTCATCGGTCAGTGCTTTGACAAGCGTGTGACTATTTGAAAGGTCCGCTTCAATAAGTTTGGCACCCTCAGGTATGGCGAGGCGATGACCTGTGACAAGTGAATCATACACAGTGACGGAATGTCCCGCTTTTATTAATGCTTCTGCTGTGGCCGAGCCAATGTAGCCCGCTCCGCCGGTGACGAGGATGTTCATGAGGTCTCCTGAATATCGAGGATTATAAACTTATTATGTCATTGCTTCGCGGAAGGCTCGCAATGACCCTTTATGGATTGTTCCATTGCGCCGCATACCATCGGATATATTCTTCTACATGTACACTCCAGTATTCCTCCGTATGTGCGCCGTTGTAGAGGTGCCATTCGTGGGACACTCCATGTTCGTTGAATTGCGCTTCCACAAGCTGTGCCATCTCTAATTCCGGGTCGTTGTCGCCAATGTCGAAGAATACGTGCGGGCGAGAAGACGCTGGGATGTCTGCCAGCCAGCCTGGGATCTTGGAGGCGTCCTTTTGCAGTACGGCAAGCGAGTGCAAGCCGATCGTGCCAAACAAATCCCAGCGTGTGAGCCCTAACTGCAATGCCCAGCCTGCTCCACGCGACATGCCGCCAATGGCGCGATGATTTCGATCGGGGATTGTTCGATAAGTGAGATCAATGTAGGGAATAAGATCATCCACCAGGCGTCCCCCGAAGCCTGCACCAGCTGGCAAATTCCAGTAGCGGTCATCGGGGAATACGATGATGAAAGGGATCGATTCGCCGGAAAGAATGAGTTTGTCAATAACATCCACCGCCCCAAGGCGGATCCATTGATCATCTGTATAGGTTTGTCCGTGTAGGATGTAAAGGACAGGGTAGCGTCTGTCCGTTTTTTCATCATAGCAATGAGGCAGATAGATCAAAAATTCCTGCGGAGGATTTGTCGAGTCGAGTACCCCTTCTTCCACGCGGCCAGGTTGGGTTAGGCAGGCAAGAGGTGTGGCAGTCGGACTGGATAAAGGAGTAAAAGTTGCCTCAGGTGTTTGCGAAGTAGTGATTGGAAGAGGTGCGAGCGTGGGAGTTGGCTGCTTTGATGATGAGCAGGCGGAAAGTCCCGTGAGAAGCGTAAGCAGGAATGAAATCAATTTTGTTGCTTGACGGGCCTTCATCCTTCGCATTATACTCACAGACCTACAGACGGGGCGTAGCGCAGTCCGGTAGCGCGCTTGCTTTGGGAGCAAGAAGTCCCGGGTTCAAATCCCGGCGCCCCGACTTTTGCTTGTTATAAAGACACGGAGTACACAGAGATTTTTCTCAGTGTTCTCTGCGTTTTTATTTATCCCTAATGCGGGCTGTAGCTTAATTCTTAGTGTGTGCTAAAATACACGTAGAGATCATCAATGGCGAAAAAAGTGGATGGTGTGATCGAAGCGGTGCATTACAAGAATGGACAAATCCAGGCCGTGCGCGTCTATGAGCGACGAGGCGCCACTTTTTCAGACCGCATTCTGCTCACCCGCAAGGAACTTTTGGAGCGCATCAAAAGCGGGATGCAGTTTGTAATCGGCAAGCGAAAACCACTCTTGGCGAGCACCTTTGACGAGGGAAAGCCTGTGCAGGTGTTGAGCCGTGATGGCAAAGAGATCATCTCGACACGCAAGGAAGCGGATCATGATGAATTGGAACAGGCGCCTCTTTTCTAGTGTATGAAGATCATTGATAAAACCCCTCTTCTCGATGAAAAAGGCGAGCTTGGTGTGAAGCAGCGCCTCCAAGGTATGCTTCAATTTGGCTTTAGCTGGCCCAATGAATTGCAGGCACAGAAGGTAATTATTAACTTCTTTGATCGCCAACTGGAGCGCGGCTACACCCTCATCCGCAACATGACGCTTGGTCAGAGTGGTATTACGATCCCAATGATCCTGCTTGGTCCTGCAGGTATTTTTGCCATTAACATAACCCATCTGCGTGGGAGATACGAAGCAAAGGGCGGATCGTGGAATATGCAATCAGGGGATGGATATACCCCTGCCAGCATCAACCTGATCCAGATTACTTCCCGCATGGCGCGGGCACTGCAGGCCTTTATCGAACGCCAGGGAGTGAAATTGCCTGTCAGCAT
>DASWKT010000064.1:0-6156 GCA_036396515.1 Anaerolineales bacterium
TGCCACAACTCTCTCCAGAAGAGGCTCGAGAGCAGGTCGTCCAACATCTGGTCAACCGTTCTCGCTCAACCGCCAGTCGCCTCAGACACCGTCATCGCAAACTTGTTAAGGTGCAAACTTAATCTGACATTGTCAAACTAGGCAAGAAAAAGAAATTAACCCGGATGGACAGCTAAGCTTGTTACTTGCCACCTGATGCAAAAGCCACTGCTTCATCGAGAGTCAGATCCCGCCCTGCGTTGTAAGCTGTCTCATATGCACCGGCACCGATCTTTGCCTTGATTGAGGCGATATCTCGATCCAAATCAGCCTGCTCGATGCGGGGACGCGGGTCGCCAATTTGATTGCGGTTCGCGTCTGACCAGCCAATCAAATGTGCGGCTAATTCGAGCTTATTGATAACAACGTACAGACTTGCCATCTTATCCAGTGCGAAAACGAGCCCCTTCTTGTCTTGATCTGCATAAAAGTTTTCAATGGTTTCGATCAGAATTTGATGTGCTTCTGCCACGCTTCCCTCGCGCAGGGCAACATACCCCAAACGAGCGCGCCCCCACAGATACCCCATTCGGTCTCCCGTCTTTTCATGATCCTCTATATTCTTCTGCAGGAATGTTCGTGCCTGGTCATACTCTCCGCGCAGCATGCATAAGATGCCTTTGCCGGTCAAGACAAATTCGATTTCAATGTTATTGATCCGCTGGTTTACCTCATAGGCTTCATTCAGAAACTTTTCAGCCGCCTCGAGATCGCCATTCGATAAGACTGTATAACCCAAAATGCCAAGAGTGTGTGCCAGGAAGCGCCAATCGCCTATCTGGCGAAAAAGCACGATCGCTTCCTCCCATTGCTCGCGGCCTCGTTGAGGATCGCGCTGATCCCAACCCAGCATGCATAATGCGTATGCCTGCCTCAAGACATCACTCATGGATCGAGCCAAAGTGAGCGCCTGTCGATGAAACTCTACTCTTTGCTCCATGCCTGCCGCGAACTGGGACACGCGCCCCATCAATATCAAGGCATCATATTCGCCTTGCTGGTCGCCACAACTACGGAATACCGCCAGGCACTCCTCTGCAATGGAACGGACGGCTTCGAACTGCTGCATGTTCCATAGAATATATCCTTGCGCGATCAAGGCTTTTGCGCGTGCCTGTGGAAAGGTTTGCGCCTCGGGGTTTTGGATCAATGCCGTGCTCCAACGTAACCCTTCGCGCAAGTCGAAATCTATCCAATAGTCAATCAATCTTGCTGATAGGAGTAATCCAGCTTCTAAATCCGACCTGGATGCAGCCGACCCGGCTGCATGTTCCAGCGCAACACGAAGGTTATCACGCTCATCGGTCAAGCGGTTATACCATTCCATTTGGTGAGGACCACGCAAAGCGAGTTCAGCCAGCCCGGAAAGATCGAGAAAATATTTCAGATGCTGACTGCGGATGTTTTCCTGCTCCCCCGCTTCGATGAGTTTTTCTTGCGCGTATTGACGGATGGTTTCATGCAGATGGAAACGCCGCTCACGCCCCGGCTGACGGTTTGCGATCACCAACGACTTTGCCAACAGCTGGGTCATCAACTCGGACACTTCTTGCGATTCGATTCTGCCTCCGGAACTACAAACGGATTCGGCGGCTTCGAGAGTCCAGCCACCTGCAAAGACGGTCAGACGCCGCAACAGCGTCTGTTCGGGATCGGAGATCAAGTTCCAGCTCCAATCGATCGAAGCCCGGAGGGTTTGTTGGCGCGGCAGGGCGGTACGACTGCCGCCCGTGAGCAGGTTGAAACGGTCATCGAGGCGGGCGGCGATCTGTGCTGTGGAAAACATATTGACGCGTGCCGCGGCCAATTCGATGGCGAGGGGAATGCCGTCGAGACGGGAACAGATTTGGGCGACGGAGGAGGCGTTTTCCATCGTCAATTTGAAATCGGGTTGGGCAAGCTGGGAGCGCTCTTCGAACAGGCGCACGGATTCATATTCCCTGAATGTTTCGAGCGTCTGCTGAATATCAGGTAAGCGCAGGGAGGGCATGTGATACACGATCTCACCCAGAATGCCGAAGGCTTCCCGGCTGGTCGCCAGGATCTTTAAGTGCAGGCAATGCCTCAGGAGCGTATCGGCCAGGGATGCGCTGGCATCCAGGAGATGTTCGCAGTTATCGAGGATCAGCAGGGCCGTTTTGGGGCGCAGGTGGTTGATCAGCAATTCGGTATGTGAACGAGTAGCTTGGGTGACAATCCCAAACACGGATGCGACCGTCTGCGGCAATAGCTCGGGATCGCTGAGGGGAGCCAACTCCACCAGCCAGACACCGTTGGCATACTCATCCAAAACTTCCCCGCCTACTTTCAGCGATATGCGCGTTTTACCAACCCCGCCTGAGCCGGTCAACGTCACCAGGCGATGCGTGCCGATCCGTTGAAGGATCTCTGTCTGTTCTTTTTCACGTCCGATGAAGGTGGTGAGGGAAGCGGGCAGGTTGTTCGGGGTGACCATCTTCCCTGCTTCCGGCAACTCCCCAAGGCGAGCCTGTTTTGCAAGTTCCAACAAGCGCGCCACCCACTGCGGCTCATGTTCGAGGTGCAAGGCTGGCACGAACAAAGCCGTGAGCGTTGCCGCATCGGGCACGCGTTGATTTTGTTCGAGACGGCTGATCTGCGTATCGCTGTATCCCACCCGAAGGGCGAGCTCGCGTTGCGTAATCTCTTCGCGTTTGCGCAGGTATTTGAGCAGGTCGCCAAACGTGGAAAATCTTTGCGGTGAAACGGCAGGTTTGCCCAATGTCTTTTCCTTGGGACAAGTATAACTGGGACTGTAAAGCCTTGGGGAATTTTTGGGGAATTATGGCAAGTTTTAGGGCACGCCGGATGCTAGACTGAGACTAATTCAGATTTTCAAAAGGAGAAAAAAATGAACCGCTATAAATACGTATCCATGCTTGTGATCGCTCTCGCTGCTATTCTGCTCACCGTTTCCCCGGCGATGGCCGGCGCTCAGAGGACGACGTTCACAGGTACATCGAATTTCGGTGAGACGCTCAATGCGGGCGAGTGGACGTTTCTTCCCAGCGGCAACGTCCTTGCGCGCGGGATAGTCGAGACCTATAACGATGTCGGGACGGACCCGCGTGTCACTGGTCAGGAAACGATCGTCAGTAACGGTAATTTCAGGCCCGCGCCTTCTTCCGAGCTTGGGCTAGCGGGTCACCTGTGGGGCACCTTCCACATCGAAAATGAGGGCGGGACATGGGATGGCACCTTTACCAGCGAGATCACCGAAGGCGGTGAATACTTCTACCGCGGCGTAGCTCATGGGAGCGGCGGGTACGAAGGGCTGATTGGGCATTGGGAAGCCTATCGCAATGGCCACTCCGGGCCGTTTGAGCTCAGCGGCTGGATTCTCGAGCCATAAGGTGGGAGGCAGGTTCGTGGGACTCGCCGTGTCAAAAGGGAGTAAACTGGGCTCAGGTAGATTTACTCAAATCGCCTGGGCCTAGCCCACCTGTCTAGGTGGAGCTGTCGAAACCCTTGGATTGACTGGCGCAGCGGTGTCGAAATTACCGGCGGTTATCCACATTCATAAGGAAGATGCATTATGAGCGAAGTCTCAGTGATCGGTCTGGGAAACATGGGGTCGGCATTAGCACGCGCATTACTAGAGAACGGGCGCGCACTCACCGTGTGGAATCGCAGCTCGGAGAAAGCTGCACCCCTGGTGGATAAGGGCGCGGTGCTGGCTCCCAGCCCGTCAGCAGCCATCACGGATAGCCCGATCATTATGGTGTGCATGACTAACTACGCCGCGGCAAATCACATTCTTGACGAAGTTGCGGCAAATCTTCCGGGGAAATTGCTGGTTCAGTTCACTACTGGCTCCCCGCAGGATGCCCGGGCAAGCGAAACCTGGGCACATGCGCAGGAAGCCGAATACCTCGATTGTGCGATTACAGGAAGTCCCAGCTCCATTGGAACACCCGGCGCCCACATACTGGTTGCAGGCAAAGAAGCTGTGTTCCAAAAAGCCGAACCCCTTTTGCGGTTGCTGGCTAGCAACCTGGACTACAAGGGCGAGCGAATAGGCCTGGCTTCTGCTTGGGAAATGGTGTTCATCATGCATTATTACGGGATGTTTTTGAGCCTGTTTCATAGCGTGCAAATTTGCCAGGCTGAAGGCATTCCACTGGAACAGTTCATCACGTTGCTCGGTGAACAGGGCAAGAATTACGAAAAGTGGTTGTGCGAAAATATCCAGTCGGGCAATTATCAAGAGACCTCTTCCCCGCTGGAACTCTGGGCGGGAGGCATAGGACAGATCGCCCGGCATGCTCAGGACAGTCACATCCACGCTGAGTTCCCCCAACTGGCAGCCCGTCTCTTCCAACAGGCAATGGACGCAGGCTATGGCCGCGAAGAAGTGTCGGCCTTGTTCAAAGTACTGCAGAAGTGATCTTGAGCGCATCCGCATTCACAAATGAAAATGCCGCTCCTCAAATCAATGAGGGCGGCATACCTTATTTTTACAAGGAGTTATGGAAGCCGGTATTGAGGGATAAGCCCGGCGGGTCTGAATTTATACCTTTATAACAGATTTAACCACCGCAGTACTTTTTTGTTTTCTATGCCGCCTACATTGCCGCCTACGCTTGCGGCCTGAACTTATACCCGTAGGCAATCAACCACAGTAACTGCATTTTTCCTTAGCTCAACCTCAACTTTGGACGATATTGCAGCGCCTCCGCCAGGTGCCCAGATTGAATGTCCTCACTCCCTGCCAGATCTGCAATCGTTCGCGCCAGCTTGAGGATGCGATGATACGCCCGCGCCGATAGATTGAGCTGGGTCATTGCCGCCCGCATTAGGCTTTGCCCCTCTGCCTGCAACTTACAGAATTGCCGTATTTTCCCCACACGCATATCGGCATTGCAGACGATATCAGTTGAGTGGTAATTGGTAAATCGGGATTGTTGAATGTTCCTAGCCCCCTGAACTCGCTTGCGAATGACCTCTGACCTTTCCCCCAAACGATCTCCGCTGAGTTTTTCGTAGTCCACATGTGGGACTACGATGTGAATATCAATTCTATCGAGTAGTGGGCCAGAGATTCGCTTTTGGTATTTGGTCACAGTCGCAGACGCACAGGTACATGGTTTTATGTCAGATTGAAAGTAACCGCACGGACAGGGGTTCATCGCCGCGATGAATTGAAAGTAAGCAGGGAAATTGAGCGAGGCCTTCACGCGACTGATTGTGAGCACCGTGATCAGGCGATGTTGACCATCAGGAGTGTGTTCCAGACCAGCTCACGAGCTTCCCATCCGATTTATTGAAACTAGGGCGGGAGTCGCCCGAAATAACGCTAGTGGAGAGAGTATAAGATGGTGCCAGGGCCACAATTCTCGTAGAAGCCGGAAGCCCGCACGCTTTCTATGGCGGATAGCTCACATAACAATGCTGGTCACCCCTACATGAAATTGTTCAGCATGGATTCTTGTTTATCTCCTGGGCTTTTTCAAAAGGCTTTCAAACAATTGCTTGTCTAGTAGCCATTCAGGAGGCACCTTGAGTGTCCTGGCGAGTACCATTACCTCGAAGTCGGTAACTTGCCTGATCCCGGCCTCAATTTTTGATAGAGTCCCACGGCTGATTTTCCATCCATCTAACTCTAGGCGGACTGCCAACGCCTCCTGCGATAATGGGGGCCTGAACTTATGCCGAGCTTCCTGAACGCGTTTGCCTACAATGTTCTTCATGCCGCTGCCATTGTATTTTTGAGCGACATGATTCTTGCTCCGCTAGCGGAGCATAGATGATAAAATGCCTATGCTGGTTGTTCAAAAAGGAGCCAGAGAGATAGATATAATGAGTGCTAAATTCCCCACCTCAGAAGACCGGAAACGTCTCCTTCAGTCTTTTTACGATCTGCCGCCAAAGGATCAGGACATGCTCTACAAGGCTGTAGAACATCTGCGCTGGCTGACAATACTCTGGGACCTGGAGAAACTCAGCCAGGATTCCATACCCAGTATTCCGGAAAAACGACATATACTGCTTGCTTATAAGCTGCTGCACATACTCTGGTTTAACGAGTTGCCGGAAAGGGATCATCAAACCTTTACAGTTTACGTCCGAGATCGGCTGCCTGATGATCAGGATCCTGAA
>DASWKT010000065.1:0-4099 GCA_036396515.1 Anaerolineales bacterium
GCCAGCGCCTGCACATCTTTCGGGAAGCATGATCCGCCCCAGCCCAGGCCTGCATCCAGAAAATGACGGCCAATGCGCGCATCGTAGCCCATGCCAGCCGCCACTTCTTTTACGTCCGCACCAACCAGCTCGCACAGGTCAGCCAGTTCATTGATGAATGAGATCTTTGTGGCCAGGAACGCGTTGCTTGCATATTTGATCATTTCTGCGGTGCGCAGATCGGTGATGACGATGGGAGCACGCAATGGCAAATGCAACTGGGCAACCTTGTCCGCGGCATCCCGGTCCAATGAACCGATCACGTTGCGGTGCGGGCTCATAAAGTCGGCTATCGCTGAGCCTTCGCGCAAAAACTCGGGGCATGATACGACCGCGAACTCGATCGGCTTGGGCTGCGCGCCTTTCACGATATCGGCAACCCAGTCTCCGGTCCCGATCGGCACCGTGGACTTGTTAATGATGATGAGCGGTGCAGTCATGTTCTGGGCAATCGAGCGCGCCGCCGAGTCCACATACTGCAGATCCGCGTTGCCATCCACGCCCGAGGGAGTCCCCACCGCGATAAAGGCAAACTCTGCGCCCTTCAGCGCCTCAGAATAGGAAGCAGAAAAAGACAACCTGCCAGCCTTTACGTTACGCTTCACCAGTTCCTCCAGGCCAGGCTCATAAATGGGCATAATGCCTTTCTTGAGGTTCTCGACGCGTTTCTCATCCACATCAAGCGCGACCACGCGGTTCCCCAGATCGGAAAAACAGGCTGCAGTCACCAGACCCACGTACCCAACGCCGACGACACAAATTTGTTTCATGTTGTTTTACCTCTTTTATGTCAGATTATTCAGTAACAGCCGCCTGCCTCAGGAGATCGGCCATCCTATCCATGACCCAAATAAGTGAAATAGGTTACGCTTCTGCGAAGAAATTATTGCGACTGCCTGTTTATTTTTTCAAACGTTCCATTGATGATTTCCAAAAAGCTTTGCACGTGGATCGGCTTCGTCACATACCCATCGCAACCCGCCTGCATGGCGCGCTTGCGGTCCTGCGGCCGCGTGTACGCGCTTAGTGCATACAACGGAATGGACTTTGTTGCATCATCAGATTTCAACTTCCGGGATGCGGTCCACCCATCCATCTCAGGCAATCCCAAATCCATCAAAATTAGGTCGGGCTTCTGCAACCGGGCTGCGTCCACACCGTCCCTGCCGTTGACTGCCAGAAAAACATCATAACCGGCGCGCTCCAGCACAAAGCGCACGAGTTCGTAATTATCCATGTTATCTTCAACGACCAGGATACTGCCCTTGCTCATGAAGTAAATATACCTCGCCTCGGCTGTTCGGGCAATAACGTATAATCCACTTTACACAATGATGAAAATCCTCTTCGTGATAGATGCCCGCTCGCCCATTGCACAAAACTGGATCCGGCATTTCGTTGAGCGTGGAGATCAAGTATACATCGCTTCCACATTTGCCTGCCCTGCGGGTGTGGATTTCCCGATTAAGGGCCTTGAGATCATACCCGTCGCTTTCAGCGCGCTAAAAAAGGCTGACCAACACCCGGGCAGCGCTTCCGCCCGCACCCTCGGCCTGCGTACCGTTTTCAGACAGAGGTTCGGCCCCCTGACGATCCGCCGCGCGGCTCAACGATTACGCGGATTCATCGAGCAGGTAAAACCCGATCTCATCCACGCCATGCGGATTCCGTATGAAGGCATGCTGGCTGCCGATGCGTCCACGGGCAGGCCTTTGATCGTCTCAACCTGGGGCAACGACTTCACACTGCACGCGCCGTCGACTCGACTGATGAGCCACTACGCACGCTGGACAATGCAAGTCGCGGACGCGCTCCACGCAGATTGTCACCGCGATCTTCGGCTGGCAAGGGAATGGGGATTCGGCGTGGAGAAACCTGGTTTGGTCATCCCAGGCAACGGCGGGGTCCGGTGCGATATTTTTTATCCACCGGCAAAGCCCGTTGAAGAGCCTGTGGTCATCAACCCGCGCGGCTTTCGTCCATATGTTCGTAATGACACATTTTTCAAAGCCATTCCGCTTGTCCTTGCGAAACAACCGAACGCAAAATTTCTTTTTGCTTCAATGGCTGGCGAACCACAGGCTGCACAGTGGATTCGGGAACTGAATATCAGCAACGCGGTTGAATTGCTGGCCCCACTGCCGCACGCCAAAATGGCAGAAGTCTTTCGCCGCGCGCAGATCGTTGCCTCCCCGAGCGTTCACGATGGCACGCCCAATACTCTGCTCGAAGGCATCGCCTGCGGGTGTTTCCCCGTCGCAGGTGACTTGGAATCCATCCGTGAATGGATCACGCCGGATAAGAATGGTCTGGTGTTTGATTCTAACAACCCACAGTCCATTGCAAATTCAATTTTGTCTACGCTGGAAAACAAAAACCTGCGGGAAAAAGCCGCAGGTTTAAACCGTGAGATCATTGCCACTCGCGCCGAATACAGGCAAAATATGCAGAGGGCAGAAGGGTTTTACGAAGAGGTGATGCGCACTATTTAATTGTCGGGGATACTTTGCAGCTTAACCTACACGCGGCGAACGCATGTCCTCAAGTCTCTGGCGCAGTTCGATCTTGCGCTCATCCGCTGCGTGACGAACTTCGTAAAAGAAGTTCTGGCCGCGCTCACGCAGGCGGCTGCGTAATAGTTCACCTGAGTCGGGAGCCATCAACAATGCAATCGTCGAACCCACCAGTCCCCCAACGGTAACCCCTATCAGAAAGCCAAACATTCGGTTCATATCAATTCTCCTTGTTTATCAGCTCAAGCCGGCTTGAGCAAAATAGCAATGATAAAATTCTACTAAAATTATTATAGGCGAAAAACGAATTTTGTGGAATAATCAAGGTGCCGCGTGTATCCGCACTGCGTGAACGCGACGGCATAATCTTAAAGCTGTAAACGTCGCGGCAACTAAGCGGGCGGCCGCACCAAACGGCTCCTACCATATTGGAGGATACCATGTCCACACCAGCACCTGTTTCCACCAGCGCGCCTGCTGCGCGCAAAAAAGTAACCACACTTACCTTCCGCCAAAAGAAGGAGCGCCGTGAGCCGATCACCATGCTCACCGCGTATGATTATCCCACCGCCATGGCCATGGACAAGGTTGGAGTTGATTCCATCCTTGTCGGCGATTCGCTTGCGATGGTCGTGCTCGGCTACGACAACACGCTGCCTGTCACTATGGAGGAGATGCTCCATCACTGCCGCGCCGTTTCGCGCGGCGCAAAGACCGCGCTTCTTGTTGGAGACATGCCGTTCATGTCGTACCAGGTGTCGGTGGAGGAAGCCACACGCAACGCCGGCCGCTTCCTGCAACAGGGCAGCATGGACGCGGTCAAACTCGAAGGTGGGCGTGAACGCGCGGACGCCATCCGTTCCATCACAGGCGCGGGCATTCCCGTCATGGGGCATCTCGGCCTCACGCCGCAATCCGTCCATCAGCTCGGCGGGTTCCGCGCCCAGGGCAAGACGGCAGTCGCTGCCAAACGCCTCATGGAAGATGCAATCATCCTGGAAGATGCAGGCTGCTTCAGCGTTGTGCTTGAATCGGTCCCTGCGCGGCTTGCGGAGTTGATCTCAAGCCGAATTTCCATTCCAACCATTGGCATTGGCGCGGGCGCAGGCTGCGATGGTCAGGTTTTGGTCACGCATGACCTGCTCGGTTTGTTCGATCGTTTCACGCCCAAATTCGTCAAGAAATATGCGAATTTCCATTTGGAGATGCAGAGAGCTTTTGCTGATTACATCGAAGACGTGGAGACCAAACGCTTCCCAGCCCAGGAGCATACGGTTGAGATGGACGATACCGAGTGGGATGCGTTAATGAAAGAAATCGACCACCGTTAGACGCAGATGAACGCAGAACTTCTGATCGTCGGCACGGGTGCGCTTGCGACGCTCTTCGCCGCGCGGCTTGCACAGGCAGGGCGTCATATCACTATGCTTGGCACATGGAAAGAGGGTCTCGATGCCCTAGACAAAAACGGCGCGCGCATACTGGACGGTAACGGGAAGGAATACCGGTTTGAAGTCCAGGTAACAAACAATCCACGTGAATGTGTT
>DASWKT010000066.1:0-4341 GCA_036396515.1 Anaerolineales bacterium
GGTGACCTGCTTGAAATCAAAGGGGACGTCATAATCCCATTTCACGTCGGTATGCCAGAATTCTTCACCCGGAGGAAAGATCAGCTCAGCAGGCGGATACGCAAGAGGATTATCAACATCATCGGGATTATCCACAATGAGCACGTTATACTCCTTCCCAACAATAAACTCCTCCATACGCGCTGCGCCAAATTCAGCACAGATGCGTTCAACCTGGGGGGCCAACTGTTCAGGTGTATCCACGCGCGATTCGCGGAACATGCCCATGCTTCCATAACTCTTGGGATGTTTTACCATAATGGGATAGCGCAGGTTCTTGACAAGCCTCTGTGCTTCCTCAACACTTCTTACCCGATATCCCTTTGCAAATTGTACTCCGTGTGCTTCCGCCGCAGCCTGCATCTCTTCACGTGTCGGATCGAAGAACCCTGAATCTGCTCCTGTAAATGGCAGATTAAGTTCTTCAAGGGCTCTAACGACATCTATTCCCTCATATTCCCAATCTGAGTCTACATCATTTTCATACCCTTCGCAGAGATTCAAATAAACATCGAATTCGTTGCGCGCGTCTAATTCACGCAAAACATCTATCACGGGATCTGTCATCGTGACCATCGTCCAGTCAAAGCCCTGCATATAAGGGGCAGGGTTAAAATCTTTAGCTTCCTCGTCTGTAAGAATGCAAATTCGCATCATTCACCTCTTTACTGATTATTGATATTCGAGCATACATGTAATCACCTTACTCGCATTTATTAAATGCAAATGATTTTCTTTATTATTACATAAACTCATACAATGACAATACTTTTGAACATTAAAAAAAGTTTTCATTTAACAAGACCCAGAACTTTATGTATAATAATCGACATGACAAAACAGAAACCACGCCAGCGTTCGTCTACCATTTTTCTCATTCTTGGTCTGGCATTTCTTGCAATCGGTATTGCCAGCGATCAAACCGCGTTCACATGGATTGCAATTGCGTTCGTATTGATTTCACTGATATCCGGTGGAAGATGGTTAAGACCAAGGAAATAAAATTTGCAATTAGAGTAATTCACATGCCAAATGGAAAACCTGGAGACAGTCCCATCACGGATACGGCAATACACGGAAGACATCCCTTTCCTCCAGATTTGGAGGACCTGGTAATTAAGCTGCACAATTTTGATCCGCAGATTTTCAATCTGCTTGAATGGGAACCTTTTAATTGGGAAGAAGGAAAATACTTGAACGAAGCGAAAGAATTGCTCACGGGTCTGATAGAAAACTATGGGGATCCAGACTCTTATAAACGATTGATTGCTCAATACAGGCAGAAGATAAGAAGCGCCTAGAGAACTGACAGAGCCGCGCCCTTGACGCGGCTCTTTTTTTCGTCTAAAATATTTAGGCAAGCCTAAATTTTACTTTAGCCATAAGGAGAATCGATGAAGCCTTTATCCAGAAGAGACTTTCTCAAAGTGGGCGGACTTGCTTTTTTAGGCACAGCAGGCGCGACGGCCCTCACCCAAAACAAAGGTGACCATACCGCTGTAGACCCTCATCAGGGTCATTTGTCCCATGCAATGCAACAAGGCGATCATGGAGATCTGCCCGGGACAGTCGGCGAAGTAGATCATGAAAAGAATGGTTTCAACCCAACCGATCTCCTAACGGATTTCGATTACGGTGAAGTCTCTGCTTTGCCGAATGGGCAATCCTTACGGGAATACAAGATCATTTCGCTCAATAAAAATATCGAGGTCATCCCTGGCATTGAGTTTCCCGCATGGACGTATAACGGACGCATTCCGGGCCCCACACTTCGAGCCACAGAAGGCGACCGCATCCGCATTCATTACAGCAACGGAAGCAACCATCCACACTCGATACACTTTCACGGATTCCATCCATCGGAGATGGATGGGGTTCCCGGCACGGGGCCAGGCGGACTCGTCGAGCCCGGAGAGAGCTTTACCTACGAGTTCGATGCGGAGCCGTTTGGCCTGCATCTTTACCACTGTCACGTCTTCCCGCTTGCCCGTCACATCGCCAAAGGACTCTACGGCGCGTTCATTGTCGATCCCAAGGACGGACGTCCACCGGTTGACCGCGAAATGGTCATGGTCCAGCACGGCATCGATATAGACTTCGACGATGGCAATGACTTCTATGCAGTGAACGGAATTCCCTTTCATTACCAGAACCACCCCATTCAAATCAGAGTCGGCGAGCAGATACGCATTTACCTCGTCAACATTCTTGAGTTCGATCTGATCAACTCTTTCCATCTGCACGCGAATTTCTTCCACTACTATCCCACCGGGACAAGCCTCGTTCCCAGCGAGTTCACAGATACGATCATTCAAGGACAAGCCCAGCGCGGGATTTTGGAATTCAGCTACAAATACCCCGGTATGTATATGTTCCACGCCCATGTCACGGAGTTTGCAGAGCTGGGATGGAATGGCATGTTCGAGGTTTTACCTTAGAGGTGATCTATGACTCAACCAACTTCCCAACCCTCACCAAACCGCTTCACCTTTCGGACTCTGATCCTGCTCCTCATCCCAATCATTCTTCTGGTTGGCGTGATTGCACTCTTCCTCTATACTGGCGGCGGCCTCCGTCTGGAATCTCCCGTACCAGTCGAAAACCTTGACGTAGAAAAATATGTTCTCGAACGCAACGAGGTCCATCTCCACGTCCGCAACACCGGCCCGGAGGAGCTTACGATCGCCTCGGTCATCATCAACGAAGCGATCATGCCTTTCAGCGTGACACCCAGCCCAACGATTCCGCGCCTGGGACGCGCAGAGATCCACGTTAATTACGCGTGGTCTGAAGGTGAAGCGTACGGAATCACGATCTTCACGAGCAACGCGGTTCCCTTCGGCGTGGATATCCCTGTTGCGTTTGAAACGCCTCAGCCATCCGCACGCACGTTTTGGGGATTCACGTTGATCGGCTTATACGTTGGCGTGATCCCCGTCTTTCTGGGAATCTTCTGGTTCCCTGCCCTGCGACAACTTGGACGCCGCACCATGACCTTCCTCATGGCTGCGACCGCTGGTCTACTTATCTTTCTCGGTCTGGATACGCTCGCTGAAGCGCTCGAGTTTGCAGCTGAAGTGCCGTCTGTATTCCAGGGTATCGGCTTGATCGGGATCGGCGCGGTGGGGACGTTCCTGTTGCTGGATGCTATTTCCAAACGACAAACTGAGATCACAGGCAGCGAAACAGAGCGCCGGCTCGCCATCGCTCTTATGATCGCGATTGGCATCGGCTTCCACAATCTCGGCGAAGGCCTGGCCATCGGTGCGGCTTATAACGTCGGCGAGATCGCCCTTGGTACCTTTCTGGTTGTTGGCTTCATCATTCAAAACATTACGGAAGGACTCGGCATCATCGCCCCCGTTTTACGCGATAGACCTAGCATTGGCAGGCTGGCGTTGATGGGCCTGATCGGAGGTGCGCCCGCAATCATCGGCGCGTGGATTGGCGGATTCACACCCTCACCCTTCCTGGCTGTGCTCTTCCTCGCGATTGGCACCGGTGCGATCTTTGAAGTGGTCTATGAAATTGCCAAGCTTATTAAAAAAGATATGGAGCGCGAATCCATGCCGATGACTGTTTTCAGTGGCGTATTGACAGGCATGCTGTTGCTCTGGGTCACAGGATTGCTAATTAAATAATGGACCAACTGACCCTCTCCCTCCGCATTACTGGATTAATTGCCCTGCTCGGCGCGCTCTTGTTTGCCATCGGCGATGTCCTTCTGCTGGCGAGCAAGGCTTCACTCGCTGATTATCCCAGACTCAAGCCCTTCGCCAAATTGCTTTCGGATGCCGAAAAGATGGTTGTTCTTTCGCCCAATCGAATGATCTGGGGCGCATTGCTTGGGGTCTTTGCCGCACCTTTGGTCTTGGCTGGCTATTGGCAGATCTATCAAGGCTTGAGCGGCGCGAACACATCCATCGTGCTGACAACTGTCCTGTTGTTTGCAGTTGCATCCGTAGTCGGTGCCTTCGTCCATGGAACGTTCTATTATATGGGTGAATACATTCAGGCGCTGAACAAAGTCGAAGATGGCTCACAGTCTGTGATCGCAGACATGATCGTCCGTCATCGCAAAGTACTCATCATCAGTTACGCGCCTGTCTTAATACTCATCCTAATCGCATCCATTTTGTTCTCCATACTGGTGGCATCCGGCGAAACGGCTTTCCCCGTTTGGATGGCGGCGGTTAATCCTGTCACAATGACCATCGTATGGCTGATCCTCAAACGCATCCTTCCGCAATCTGTGCGTGACTGGACGGAAGGTGCAGGATTCAACATTGCATATCTGGCTTT
>DASWKT010000067.1:0-9852 GCA_036396515.1 Anaerolineales bacterium
ACGATCTGGTCGCACATCTTTTATTTCCTGAGGTTGCGGAGGCCCCGGCGGCCTGGGTTGCATGTCGCGCAGGGCTGGTGATACGTCGAATGCTACAGCATTTGAGAATTTTGGGCTTGGAGGCCTGAAGGCAGGTCCCTCTTCGGGTGCTGCGGCTGCAGGGACAGCACCGATGAGGGTAACGGTGAGAACCAACGTTGCAAACCACGTAAAGACTTGCTTTGTCTTCATTTTTCTCTCCTCAAAGAAAATAAAACTTGGTTTTTTCAATTGGCACCTTTAAGGCACCGCTTCGAACCGGTAATAAATGACACCTCCTTTCTAGAAAAGGCACTGAGATTTCAATGCACTATCCATTGTAAAAAAATTGAATTGAAATACAAGTCGGTGAGGGATATATTTCTGCAGACACTGCCATCTCGACCATGAACACCGATCACACCTCACTCTGATGTAAAATTCATGCCATACTCCCATGTACAACAAACGACGCATCTTTTCCCGTCGTCAAACTCCCGCGCGCCGCTTTCGCCTGCCAATCAGTTTGATCCTGGTGGTCATTGCGATTGCCCTGTGTGTGTTGATCCCATCCAACCCGATCAACCGCTCGGTTGCGGATCGCTCTGATCGACCCTCGCCTACTCCATTGGCGACCTTAACGCCCAGCCCGGTGCCGACCAGGGAACACATCGGACGGATCGTCTTCACCTGCACGCGCGGCGATTACAACCAATTGTGCATGGTCAATGCAGATGGGACAGATTACCTGCAGCTCACGGATGTTGAAGCGCATAATTACTATCCTGTTTATTCTCCGCTTGGGGGTTCCATCGTCTATGCTTCCAATCAAAACGGCGGCGTGTTCGATCTCTTCCTGTTCGTGTTCGAAGGCTCGCGGCTGATCCAGTTGACCGAACAAATCGGCAACGTTGTCTCGCCCAGCTTCTCGCCTGATGGCTCGAAGATCCTCTTTGCAAACCGTGCTTCGGTCGGCCCCACGTCTTTATGGACTGTTGAAAACACAGGCGAGAACGAGGACCTGCTTTACTCGGGTCCAAACACCATCGCGGCCGCGGATTGGTCGCCGGCAGGGAATACAATCGCTTTTGCAATGCCTGTTGACCAACCCGATTCATTCGAGATCTTCCTCATGGATCAGGATGGGTCAAATGTACGGCAGTTAACACGCGGCCTGGCGGGAATCGGTGGTAGTCTTGACTGGTCGCCAGATGGGAAGTATCTTCTGATCTTTGCGGGTCCGCCGGGCGATAAAAATATCTTCCGCATCGATGTGGAGGCACAGACCGCCACACAGCTCACGAATGGAGGCAACAACGCCGCCTGCTCCTACTCCCCCGATGGTCAGTGGATCGCATTTAACTCTTTGCGAAATAACGATCAGGCTGATATATTTATCATGCGTGCAGACGGATCGGGTATACAACAGGTTACCGATAACCCCGAACCGGACTGGCAGCCGCATTGGAAGCCGTAAACTTCCTTCGCGGCGCGAAGTCCCCGAAGGGAGAGCGGAGACTCTGGGTGGCAGCGAGGACTCGTAGAAAGGTCGGCGGAAGTCAAAACGCATAAATTGCTGCTTTTGTCGAAGCCGTGGACCTTTGCATAAGAGGTGCTATGAAAAGATTAATAATTATGATAGTAATTATTTCCCTCCTTTCCGGCTGTTCTGGTTTGCCAATCTCGATTCCCTTCCTGCAAACTCCTACACCCGTAAATACGCCCGGGCCCACAGTAACGCCGTTTGGCTTGCCAGCTACTTTTACCCCGGATTTATTTGTGATCAATACCCCACAGCCCACAACGACTCCGCCGACCGGGACTCCGCTTGTCACAAATACACCCTTTCCTACCTTTACTCCAACCGCACGGCCAACGATCACGCTGGAGCCGATTGATCCCAGTTTGTTCACGCCGTCTCCCAACCTGTTTTTAGCTGTCCAGAGGTCTACCACTCAGATCGTCTGGGGCAGCACTTGTGATGGAGCGCGATCCATCAAATTCACTGCCAATGTTATGCCTGCCCGCAGGTTACGCTATGTGACCCTGTGGTACCGTCTACAGGATAAATACAGCGGACGCCACACAGAATGGGGTGGGGGCGCGATCATGAGCGATAACGACCAGGGCACCTATTTCTATACGCTGGACTTAAGTCAGATTGAGCGTTATCGGTTTTTCGAAGATGCATGGTTCCAATATCAGCTGGTCGCTTCCACTGCCACGCAAAGAGTGTTGGGCCGCTCCGTGGCCTCCCGAAACGAAGTATCACTTACGCACTGTACCGTTTTAACTCCGTGATCATTGATGTTTTCCTTGAAATACACAAAGGTTGCTCCATGAAAAAATTCATCCCAATTCTCGTGTTTGGAATATTCCTGAGCGGTTGTTCTGCCTTATCTCCCATCCTGCAGCTTGTGTCCACTCCAACGCCTCCACCGCCTCCCAGGACGCTCACCCCGGCTCCGACGGTCACGCTTATCCCGACTCAGGACCTCTTTGCAACCTCCACCAGTACGCCGGTCACCTTCACACCAACCGATACGCCGTTTTTGCCGGATCAGCCTCCCACCGAAACGCCCACTGCCCTGCCAACTGTTGGACCGCCGCCAGACATTGAAAGCGGCAGTTTCTTTACACCCACCAATAAGGGCTTTTTATCAGTTCTGATCTCGACCAACGTGATGCATTGGAATGCAGGTCCCTGCATGCCGCGCAATGTAAAGATCAGCGCCGTTGTTGAAGATCTGACCAACACGCAAAACGTAGTGTTATTCCTGCGCTTGCGGGAGAAAAGGAACACGTTGAATGTTACCGAGTGGGGAGCAGGTGCCATCATGCTCCGGGAGGAGAATGGGGTATTCAGTTATAATGTCCACACTTGGAATATCCGGAGATACTATTACTATAGGGATGCCTGGCTGGAATATCAGCTGGTGGCAGTCAACCAGAACCAAGAAGTCATTGGGCGGACACAGATCTATGATCGGAATATTTCACTTGTCCGCTGTCAGCCAGTGCAATGAACTTTGCCCCCGAACTTATCTCGCTTCTGCGCGGGACCTCAAAACTGGTCGCCCTTACCGGGGCCGGAGTCTCACAAGAGAGTGGACTCCGCACCTTTCGCGACGCGCAGACGGGACTGTGGGCGCAATACAAGCCGGAAGAGCTGGCCTCCCCTGAAGCCTTTCGGCGTGACCCCAAACTGGTTTGGGATTGGTACGCCTGGCGTCGTGAAGCGGTCAAGGGCGTGCGGCCAAACCCCGGCCACTATGCCCTTGCAGAGATGGCAAAGCGTGTTCCCGAATTCATACTGATCACACAAAACGTGGACGGATTGCATCACATGGCGGGCAATCGGAAACTCATCGAATTGCACGGCAATATACAGCGCGTTCGCTGCGCGGAGTGTTATACGTTGACAGAGACCTGGGGAGACGATACAGAGTCGGTTCCTCAATGCTTAGTCTGTGGTGGATTACTGAGGCCGGACGTTGTCTGGTTTGGAGAGCCCTTACCACGTGATCAACTGGAAGCCGCGGTCGAAGCCGCGCGCACGTGTGAAGTCTTCTTTTCGATAGGCACATCAGGAGTGGTCCAGCCTGCCGCGTCATTGGCGTTTGCGGCGCACAACCGCGGCGCGGTCGTGGTCGAGATCAACGCCGAACCGACTCCACTAACACCAAAAGCTAATTACGCCTTTCACGGAAAATCCGGGGAGATATTGCCCAAACTCGTGACAGCAGTTTGGGAAAATGGACGGTAGTGGTACTTCCTTTAGAACTCTTCAACTTCGCCGAGCTTGGACAAGACTTCCACCGCGCGCCTCTTGGTCTCGAGCGTTCCGGTTCGGAAAGCGTTGATGGCTTTTGTTTTGGCGGCGAGCGCGTCCTTCGCATCCAAAGATTTGAGCATCTCTTCAAGCTCCTGATCCATTTGAGGCGAGTCGACTTTTGCGCGTTCGGCTGAAACCGTCCTCTCACCTTTGCGTTTCATCAGCCAGCAATCGCCGCGCTTGATCTGGTTGAATCCCAGGAAGCTCCCACCCAGCCATAATACGCCGTTACCAATGAAGAAGACCCACAACCCGTCACCTGGATTTCCTATGCTTATTGCAAAGGATGCTGCGGCCGCGCGCAGTGCAATCAGGAAAATGGCTTGCTGGGTATGCCGAAAAACGAAGGGGCTTTTTGTGGTGAAACCAAAAAGCAATGGCAGGTGGAATATCACGGGGATCAATGCAACTATGACACGTTCGTTTGTGGATGAACCTTGGGAAAGGAACAGGGCTGCAAGAATGAAGATGGGAACGGTAATGAATGGAGAAAGTATTAACCATATGTAAAGACGCCGGGCGGTCGTCTTCTCAGTAGTAGTGGGAACGGGTATTTCCTTTGAATAGGGTTTTGGATCGAGTCTCATCAGCCAGACAAATGCGAGGAAAATGAGCGCACCCCCAATCGTCCAAATGGCAATAAAGAGCGAGATTCCGATAAATACAATCCAGCCTTGCCATCCTTTATTCGGTTGATTTATTGGTTTCTCTGAGGCGGCTTGTGGATCTTTCTTGTTGCTGGATCTGATGCTGAATATGGCCAGGACTGCAAACACCAAAACAACGATGATAGCCATCCCGAATAAAGCAGCGACACTTTCCATATCTCACTCCCATCTCTCAAGCATTTCGCTCAACTGGCGTGAACGGGCGCGCAATTGTTCTCGTTTGAGTTCGGCAACGACGGCGATGCCTGTTATCAAGAGGCCCACCCCAAATGCCACAAGCCATCTGTTGACTCTATGGATGTCGTGCACTGAGATCAAGATGATCACTTGCGCCGCGATGTTGATCGCGCTTGCAGCGATGCCGGTAAAGAACGGGAATTTTCTTTTTTGAAGAACGCCCCACCCAATTACCAAGAATGATTCCGTCATCAGAAGCACAAAGTAAATCAGCCCGGTTTCTCCGTTCAGAGATTGAGCGAACGATGTAACAAGCAGAATACCAAGGCCGAATAGCTCAATTGCAGTGGCATACCTCTTTCGACCACGCTGCATCTCAAGAAAGGCTATACCTATAAAGTAGAGCCCGCCCGGGATGGCATAGAACTGCGGCTGGCCAATGTCATTCATATACAAAACCATCGCCCATGCAATTTCTAACAATGCCATACCGAGATAACCAAGCAGGTAGTGTCGTTCGCGATAGGCAATCGTGATATACAACGCACCTGCAAATGCGAGAGATCCGGCGGTGGCGGTCATGTGTGTAGTCACCAACGGCAGGCTGACGATCACGGACGCGGCTGTCAGGATCATGGATATCTGGACGAACGGAGCCGGCCACACGCTCAGAGGTTTGAAACGGGATGAGATCGGTTCGATGATGCGCGCCAGCAGATAGAGTCCGAATCCAATTCCACCGAAGATTGCTACCGCATCCCCAAACGGCACTTGAGCTTGCTTCAGCGATGCACCCACCGCCAGCAAGCTGAAGGTCACCATATCGTAAACAAGCGAACCTTCAATCCATAAGATGGAGAAGAGCGCGAGCAAGAGCGCATGACCAATGGCGAGAGTAATGGTTGTGTCATAACTATTCAAGGCAATGGTTTGCCAGACGACGATATCCATCACTGCGAAAAGGAAGAACGGAGACGACCATGGATGGCCCAGCAGTCGCTCAGCCAATCCAATCCTATACGCCTCACTCCTGGACTGTGAATTTGCTACCTGTATCCATCGAGTAAACCCATATCCAAGCAGGGCCATAACCCACGTCAGCGCATGAAAGGGGTATGAGAGTAGATAGGCCTCCCCGCCCTTGGGGTCGATCGTGAAGTAGGCGAGCAGAGCCATGTGCGCGGCGACAAGACAAGCGTAGATCCAGGCGGGCGTACGGAACAGGAAGGCTGAAGCCAAGTAGAGGACCGTTCCTGCTATGAATGCAAGTGTGAGGGCAAGCGGATTAATATACGAGAGCCAGATCATGCTGAGGCTGAGAGCATATGCCAACAGATAGAATGGAATAGCAGGATGCTTCAACCACCGGACCAGTGCACCTTTTCCAAAAGCTGCGAGTGGCTCTTTATGAAAGAAGATGCGTCCGATTGCGATGTAAAGGAGAATGAGCGGAAGCCATGCAAGTCCATACCAGCGTGGCTCCAACGAAGTCAAGGTAATCGCCAGGTAGTATGGCACGGCGGCCAGCCACGCGGCGGGGTAGATAAACAAGGTTTCGCGGAAGAGCCAGCCTGAAAGTGCGTATAAGACCACACCCGCTGAATAGATTTGGATCGCAAGTGTTCTGTCGCTGCTTGCAACAGCCAGCGCGATTGCGCTCAATAAGAGTCCAGGGGCGTAGAACGGTGCGGCGAAGGGATGGATATCGGGCGAGGCTGTCCTTTTCGTTCGGTTGAACAGCTGTGCAATGGCAAGATAGATATAAGCGAACACAATAAAAATCCATGCCACCCAGGTCGACTCAAGTCGATCGGTTTGATGGAGGATGAGCAACGCAATAATCGGAGTCAGTACAGTGGATAGATATAGCCAGAACGCCCGCTGAAAGATATAAGCCGAGACTGCATAAACGACCGTATTGAGTGCCAGCACATAGGTCGCCAGTCGTTCATCTTCGAACGCGACCATCGCGCCGACGAATGTAAGCGCGTATCCAGCGCTATAGAGTGCCCAGGTGGGAACAGGCGTGAGCGTGCCTCTGGACTTTGCTTTGCCTGTTAACAAGCCAATCGCGATATATAGAGGTGCGGCGATTGCAAGCCCTACCCCGCGCCATGCCAGCGGAGTATCGATATGTGCAAGATATTGTGTCAGGAGCACGGGTGTGGCATACGCCGCGAAGAACAGGAAGAGGGTGGATACAATTTGTTGTGTTGTCCCGTCTGCTTTGTTCCAGAGTGAGTTGACAAAATCTTCGAACGTGTGATGCCGCCCAAAGTGTACGATAAGATGAGAAAGCACTGCGAGCAGAATCGTGATGGCAAGTGCATAGATGTTTGTAATTCGTATTTCTGTGGAACGCGCCAGGGCAAAGAACATTAACGCGTAGCCAGCCAGGTAGGGCCCATGTGAGTAGCGTACTTTGTTTTTGTCAAGCACGAAGCCAATCATGAGCAAAACTGCTGACCACATCAGCCAGGGCACAACCAAAATAATGGGAGTGAAAGCAATGCCATATAACTGCCAGGCCATACTGAACGCGCTGATACTTAACCACGCAGCGACGTGAGCGAAGCCGCGCGACTTGAAGATGCATGCCGAGAACGCGTAGAAGATGACTGTTGTGGCTTGAAGCAAGATGAGAGCAGGAAGTGTCTTGTCGCCGATTGGCAAGTTGTTGTAGATCAGAAAATCGAACGCTGCTGGCGCGCTGATGAGCAAGCCAATGACTGTGTAGACTTGTGCCGCGCTGATAAGCGGAGGAGTGTAGCTGCTGTCAACCTGCCGGAACCACAGGACAAGCCCAAGGTAGGCAAGCGAGGGTATGACCAATCCAAGCCAGGCAAAGTCGTCCGAGATGTTAATCTCACGCAGGATGATCACGCACCAGACGGGCAATGCCCACGCGGCAAACCATTGAAAGGCATTCCGGGCCGTCGTCTGCATGATGCCTTTGGTTTTTCCAAACAGCAGGTCGAGGAAGTCATCCCAGGTTTGATGTTTGTGGAAATGCACCAGAAGGGCTGATCCCATCGAAGTGAGAATCCACAGACCTAACGTCCAAACCAGAGTCGAGCGTTCGATCGCGGACCACAAAACAGCCCATGAAAGTAAAACGTATCCCCCTAGATACAATCCGTGTGCGTAACGTACATTGGCGCGATCAGTGAGCGCGCCTGCCATTACATGGATTGCTCCGAGCAGGGCCCAAACCAACGCATACTGCGGAATCGTCACGGGTTGGCCGAAGATTTGTCTGCCATAACCTACAATGAACAAGGTCACGGGCAGAAAAGATAGGAAAGGTTCGATGAAGAGTTGCCAGCGCTGCCGGTACAGCCGAGCAGCTGCGATGGCAAGCATCACAACCGCGACATGAGCGAGAAGTGGAGGTAGATAATCCTTTGTCCGAATTCCCACAAATGCAGAGAGTGTGTCGGGCAGACTTAGAGTCAAGCCGAGTGCTGCCAAAGTCAGCGCGAAAAGCATCAAGGGCAGATGGAGCATTCTGTACCAGAAACTTATCATCTGGTTGGTTTGCTTTTGCGATATGAAAAAAAGTGTTCGTTCGGCAATCACATGGAACGCGGCGAGGCCTGCCCAGGCGAGCGCGTTATAGGCGGCCGGGACTTTGAATAAAGTCAATGCCTGCCCAAAGGTGATGGTCAACGTCAACAGGCCGGCCCACGCCCAGGCAGATGAGTATTTTGATGCCCTAAAATATATTGTGCTAAACGTGAACAACAGAGTTGCAACAAGAGGTACAGCCACGCCAACCCAGGGAATGAACGTTTCATCGGCGCGCAGGACGACGGATTCGATCACCACATAAACAACCAGCGCGTATCCCACGCTGAAGAGAGGCACGTGCTGAAATCTCTCGCGGCTCCCGGGCATTTTTTTGAGATAAATTGCGATAGGTATATAAACCAGACTCGCGAGCAGGGCATAGCTGAGTGTTTGTGCTGAGTAGGGAACGCTGAAAATATCAAGTGACAGTTGAAAGGGCCAGACGAATAAAAGGCTGGCAATGACAGTTTCGGCAACTCGATTATAGAGATACGCCATAAGAGCGGCTGAGAGAACAGTAACCAGGAGCGCGGTCAGAAATGCGTATTGATCAGGAGCAGAGACCAATATGCCAGCGATGCTTAGCAGGTAGGTGAACGTGTGGAAAGGCAGGCGATATTCTTTGGCACGCTTGAGGACTGCTTGACCCACGCCAATATACATCAGGCCCAGCGCTGTTAAAGCGGAGCCCAGCCATGGATCCGGTAAGCGTTCCCCATACCACGCCACGGCAGACCAAATCGGTACTAGCAATCCTATTGGCCAGAGGAAGATGGCTTTGCCAAGACCATATGGCAGCCAGGTTGATACTGCCGACAGCATTGGATGCCGTCCACTATCTTGCAAGATGACAGAAAGTAAATAAAAAACGATCGAAATTCCAAGCGAAGCAAGCGAAGGGCCGCTCGTCCAATTTTCGGCATCCACTAAATAGGCAAAAGGTAAAATCAAGAGGGCAGATGGGGTCAGGATGTGTGCCCAACCATAGAGCCAGCGGTTGTGTATCGGAGCCTTTCGTAGCGCCGCTCCTAAGAGAAGATAGGCCACTGCGAGAGTGCCCCAGGCAAAGGTCAACCAGGCAATCCCCGGCGCGGGCTGCACTTGCAAAGTATCAAACCACTCGATGATTGCAATGGAGAACGGCATGATGAATAGGCCGGACGCCAACAACGTATAACGGGATCGTCCGAAGAAGTACCCGCAGAGTCCCAAATCAAGCGAGGCAAGTGACATCGCGACAACTCCGGCCCAAGCCTTATGATCGAGCACCATTACAAAACCGCCCAGCGCGGCCACGCCAACAAGGATAAGGCCCGTTGTATTAAGGGCTTTGACGAAGTTTTGGATCATATTCGAATCGATCTTTCCTGGCTGTACTCGTTGACCGATAAGAATATATGAAAAGGCCAGGATTGATGCAGCTGTCGGGTACCATTCGATCGGAACCTCAGTCACACGCAAGGCGAAGAAGACTGTCCCGATGGAAGCGCACAGGGCCGCGTAGGCAAATACCAGGCTGGGGAATTGCCATGCCAGTACGCAATATCCAAGCATGGCAAATAGGAAGCCCAGCATATGTCCGAT
>DASWKT010000068.1:0-10243 GCA_036396515.1 Anaerolineales bacterium
TTCTTGAGCTCGGTCACTTCTTCCAGGGTGCGCTTGAGGGAGGAGAACAGGCGCGCATTCTCAATGGCCACAGCGGCCTGATTTGCAAAGGCCAGCAGCAGGTCCCGGTCAGAATCGGAGAAGATGCCTGAACGGATGCGGTTATCCGCGTAGATTACACCGATTAATTCTGATTTGACAGTCAGCGGCACACACAGGATCGAACGTAAATTGAATGCAATGATGCTTTCCTGCTCTCCAAAGCGCGGGTCTTCGCGCGCGTTGGTGGTGAGGATGGCTTCTCGGCCATCGATCACGCGTTGCACAACCGTGCGACTGATGGCGAATTCGTTCTTGTTAATCGATTCCTGCTCCCAGTTGCGGGCGATGCGAATGGCCATCTCGCCGCGTTCATCCCGCAGCATAAGGAAGCCGCGTTCGGCTCCCGTCAGCCGGACGATGGTGTCCATCACGGTCTGCAGTACTTCATCGATCTCCAGCGTGGAATTGACCACCTGTCCAATCCCTGCCAGTGCCTTCAGATGGCTGTATTGCAGTTCGAATGGAATAAGGAGCTCGCTGATATGTGCGAGTGAATTTTCCAGGTTTTTTAGTCCGTCTATTACCTCTGGGGTGTGTTGGGAATCCAGCGAATTGCGCAGTTTGGCGCTTTGCTGGGTGATGGCAATCACCCGATCGTTTATAGAGATGGACTTGATTCTGCTGGCTGTATCCACGAGCGTTCCTTTGCTCTCCCGGAGCCTGAATTCTGAAATAGCGGTCTATGAGTTGGTAACGTAACTACCTGTGAAAAGATGGCGGACCCGGGCCCGGATGGTCTGCACGCGTATGTTGAAGGCTGCGCGTCGGGCCTGATTAATATCCGCGGTCCGGGAAGTATAAAGGGAGGTCTGGTGTTCGTCCAGAAGTACTTTTATCTGATCTGCCATGGGGGTCAGGATATGAGATAGTTTATCAGCCCGTTCGCCAGGCGTGGCATGAATGGGTGGTGATTCATCCAGCAGGCGCAGGCCGAAGTTGATGCTTTCAAATGCGCGTTCGATTGGAGAGAGACCTACCCAGCGTTCCCAGCGAATGATCCAGACCGGTGCTTCGATGCCGGTCCGTTCCATCGTCCCACGGATGAGTGATGGCAGGCGTTCATGCAGCAAATAACGGCGGTTGATGAAAATTGTCAGCCCCGCAAGCACGATCAATAACGGAATTAGGAGGAGCGAGCGGACGACCCGGCTGGGCAGGCTGTTCTGAACCAATTGATCTTCGAGGGGCTCCCTGCCACCCACGATTTGACTATCCTCTACTCGTTCGGGGCCCTGAGGAAAAAGGTTATTTTCGTCTGACGGATTTTGCGGCTCTACGGGCCGGTTGAGTGCGGTCTGGTTTGCCGTCGGCTCAAACTCCACCCAGCCAATGCCGGGGAAGTACACTTCAGGCCAGGCGTGCGAGTGGAATCTGCGAACGGTGAATGTGTTGTTTTCAGCGTCGCGTTCACCCTGTGCGAATCCAACTGCCATGCGGGCCGGGATGCCCAGGGAGCGCAGCATAAGGATTTCAGAAGAGGCGTAATAAACGCAATAACCCTGCTTGTATTCGAATAAGATCCATTCGAGCGTATCCTTGTTGCGAGGCGTTTTCTCTATGGTAGGTTTATATTCGATGTTTTCTCGCAGATAACGGGTGATCGCCATCGCTTTATCGTATGGCGTTTCAGCCTGTACAGTGATCTCCGCGGCCAGTTGACGTATGCGCGGCGAGAAATCTTCAGGGAGCTGCAAATATTTGTCTGTGACCCATTGGGGATACTCCTGGCCCGCCGCGCTCAACTGTGTAATGTTCGGGTTATTTAGGACTGCATCCACCTGATATGTTTCACCTGCCAGCAGGGAAGGCACTGCGCTCCAGGAGATGATATCCTTGCCAGCCTCGGCAGGGATTGTCCGTGTAACGCCGGGGCGGCTGACCCATATGGGTTGTGCGGGAGCATAGAGCAGTGAGGATGTATCACCGATGTTGAATACAAAGCGGGCTGGCTCACGCAGCCCTAGATTGATAAGAGTGGAAATATCGGAGGCAGGAGAATAATCTTCACGGGTGGTGCCGGTCGTATACCATTGCTCCTTGGCAAAGTAATCATACGTTCGCCCGCGCCAGTAGTATCGCGGCGGTCTCTCGGCCGCCGGCAGATCGGGCGCCGCCACCGTAAATATGACCGAATCTGAAAGCGGGAAGCCCAGGCCCAGGGCGAGTTCGGAGCCGAAGAATTCGCCTCGTCTTCCACCGCTTGGGGATTCAAGCGCCTCGACGGCGTTTTCCATGTTATGGGTAAAATCTCTCCAGGGTCTGGTGATTCGATTCCATGTCTTGACCACGGAATCAAGGTTGGAAAGAGAAGGGGGAACGGTCCAGGAAACAAGGATGATGAGTCCTGCTGCGATTGCCATCGTCGTTGTCAAGTCAAGTCTGTTATCCGGGGAGAGGAAAACGCGTCTTTCCCGCCATGACTCCTGGTTATCGAGAAAGTTCAGGCGCCCCAGCAGAAGCAATGCAATGAATGCGAAGAAAGCCAGTATCCATATGCGCCCCTGGACGGAATTGTCATAACTTTGGATGACAAGTAAACCGATGGCAGAGGGTAAGACAGCAGCCAGATAATTTTGGCGGCGGGTAAGCTGGAAGCCTGCCGAGGCACTCATGACCCAAAACACGATTGTCATGATCGCGACAAAGAAGAATGGATCTTCGACAGGGCGGCGGGCAAGGAAATCGGACACCGAAAAGAACAAACGCCCGGCAACGCTGCCCAGCTGCTCTTCGAGCGAGACCTCCTGGTCAATCACAAGAGTCCATTGGAGCGGGAGCATCATCACCAAATAAAAGAACGTGAGCCAGCGAACAGTCCGGCGATGGAACTGGCTATATCCCAGCGCCGTGCCAACCACATATCCGATATAGGTGCAGGTCTGAGTAAGATACAGGAAAGGTGTCCATGAGGTGGTTACCAGGCGCGCTGCAACAGTCTGTAAAAGGATAAAAAGTAAGGCAATTGCAGCCCAGTCCCACCAGCGGCTTTCAGCAGGTGACTTTTCCATCCTCTGAGTGTACAATTAAGAGAGCATATCGTCAAATACTGAGGAAGGGTTTTCATAACGATCCCGGAAATTCTTATTCGCTACTCATACACCCGATACATCGATCAAAAAGGATACTTGCATGGAATTCCTTGTTCAAACTGGCCTTAACTGGATCGTTGCCATTCAGTCACTGGGTGGCTGGCTGGAAGCGCCGATGAGATTTTTTACCTTCCTTGGCTCAGAGGAATTTTTCTTCCTGGTATTGCCACTCATCTATTGGAGTGTGGATGCAGGCCTGGGGTTGAGAGTGGCAATCATCCTTGTGCTCAGTAATAACCTGCAGGGGATCTTCAAGTTGTTATTTGCCGACCCGCGCCCTTATTGGGTCAGCGCGCAGGTCAGGGCCTTTATAGCCGAAGGTACATTTGGCATTCCTTCAGGTCATGCGCAAAATGCGATAGCCGTAGGAGGCATCATAGCAGCTCGTGTCCGTAAACGCTGGGCATGGATTGTCGCTTTTGTGCTTGCATTTCTGATTGGCTTTTCGCGTCTTTACCTCGGTGTGCACTTTGTACACGATGTTCTCGCAGGCTGGTTGATCGGTGGCCTGCTTCTATGGGCAGTCATCGGGTTATGGGATCCTGCTGTGGCGTGGCTCAAAGGCAAATCACTTGGTCAGCAGGTATTGATTGGATTCGTTGTATCCATGATTTTTCTTGCGGTGGGTGGAGGGAGTGCCGTACGTTTGGATGGGTACAGTTTTCCTGAAGAGTGGAAGGATAATGCGCTGCGCGCGGGGCCTTTACCGGATCCCGTTTCTGTCGAGGGGATCCTGACCGTCTCCGGTTCATTGTTCGGCCTCGCGGCTGGAGCAGCATGGATCGCTTCTTGGGGCGGCTACCAGGCCTCCGGTCCGGTGGAGAAGCGCGCCCTCCGTTATGTGATTGGCTTGATCGGGATACTCATCCTGTGGTTTGGGCTTGGTCAGATATTTCCGCGCGACGAATCATTAATCTCATATATTCTGCGTTATTTGCGGTACTCGCTGGTTGGATTCTGGATAATAGGCGGTGCACCTTGGTTGTTTTTTCATTTCAAATTGGCGGAGAGAAGCAACCGGTAGGATGTCGCTCTGTTATAATCCCCAAATCTTGGGTTTAAAAACTTTAGGAGCTCCTGTTATCAAATGACCCTTGAACGTGGCGCTTTATTACATAAGCGGTATCGCATTGTTGAGATTCTCGGCCAGGGTGGGATGGGATCTGTGTATCACGCGATTGATGAGAATCTGGGTGTGGACGTTGCTGTTAAAGAGAATTTATTTACAACAGATGAATATGCGCGCCAGTTTCGTCTCGAGGCCGTCATCCTTGCCAACTTGCGACATCCCAATCTGCCGCGTGTCACAGATCATTTTGTGATCGGCGATCAGGGGCAGTATCTTGTCATGGATTACATTGAGGGGGAGGATTTGCGCCAGCGCATGGAGCGCACAGGCAATATCACGGAAGATGAGGCGATTTTGATCGGTGCATCAATCTGCGACGCGCTGACATATCTCCATACCCGCAAACCCGCGATCTTGCATCGCGATCTCAAGCCCGGCAACGTTAAGATCACGCCGGATGGTCATATTTTTCTGGTGGATTTCGGTCTCGCCAAGGTTTTGCATGGGAGCCAGGCAACAACGACCGGTGCGCGTGCGATGACGCCCGGGTATTCCCCCCCTGAACAATATGGCACTGCGCGGACCGACCCGCGCACGGATATTTACTCTCTGGGTGCCACGCTCTATGCGGCATTAAGCGGCATCATCCCTGAAGATGGTCTCGCCCGCGCGATGGATAATACACAACTGACCCCGTTGCGCAAACGCAATGGCAAAGTCTCGCGGCGCTTTGCCGCGGCTGTTGAAAAGGCCATGGGGATTGATCCCGCCGATCGCTATCAGACTGCTGAAGATTTCAAGCGTTCCTTGCTTGGGTCCAAGACCAAGACGCAGAAATTGCCTGGCGATTTCGTCATTCAGCCTTTGCCAGCCGAAGTTTTGGAAGAGATGCGGCAGAATTCGTTGGAGAAGGAATCGAAACAGCCTATTGATTTCAACTCAATGAACTCACTGGATTCTTCCCCTGCAGATGAGCTGCCTGTATTCAAACCCCGGCGTAAAAAAAGAAAGGGTCGTCGCGTTGTGGGGGCACTGCTGGTGTCCTTGCTGTTGGTGTCGGCTGCGATCGTCGGGGTTGTGCGATTCAGACCCGACCTTGTTCCCTCCGCGATGTTAAACGCGTTCCCATGGAATGCGATCCCGATTCCTTTTATTTCTTCCACCCGTACACCTGTTCCCTTTCCCACTCCAACGGTGACTTTGTTTCCAGTGGAGCCATCTACGACCTCTGTTACTGTCGGTCTGCCTACTTCCATCAATACTCCGACTTTTACATCCACCGAAACATTACAACCCCAGGAACCAACGCCGACACCTGATAATACTCCTATTCCTGTGGCTACCTCCATGGGAGGCGGAACCGGACAGATCGCGTTTGCCTCTGCGCGCTCTGGTGTGCCCCAGATTTTTCTTAGCAATGCAGATGGTACAGCGCTTAGCCAGCTCACCAATATTGAGAATGGCGCGTGCCAGCCATCCTGGTCACCTGATGGTTCACAACTTGTATTCACTTCTCCCTGCAGCAGGCGTGGTGAGTTTTTTGAAACTGCCTATAAAGAGTCGAGCCTGCATCTCATAAATGCTGATGGTACAGGCCAAAAACCTTTGACTACTGTTCCGGGTTCGGATTTTGAGCCCGCCTGGTCGCCGGATGGCAGGCAGATTGCCTTCACCTCGGTTCGCGAAGGAAACAAACAAATTTATGCGCTGGATGTGAACTCTCTGGCCATAACACGCCTGACGGATGCCAGCGCGGATATTGAAAGCAGTCAGCCAGCATGGTCGCCAGATGGAAACCTGATCGTCTATACCGTGAAGCGTGTTGGCACGTATCAGGTCTGGGTAATGACTGATACCGGCCAGGAGAATATTCAGATTGCTCGTAGCGGACAGGCTTTGTGGGACTTTTCGCCGGTTTGGTCTCGAGATGGAAACATCTTTTTCAATCAACGGCGATCAGCACCGTCTCGTCCCTGGTTGATGAAAATGGCGTATGGAGATCTGGAGCTGGAACCTGTTCGTCTGAATTTCCCGACCCCCATTGAAGATGTGGAGTTCTCTCCCGATGGCTTATGGTTGGTCTTTGAAGGCAAGGATAATAGCACAGGCAACTGGGATATCTATTTTATGACGGTGGCAGGCAGTGGCCGCACACGTTTGACCAACGATCCGGCCCTTGATTTCGATCCTTCCTGGCGACCGATTCAATAGAGCCGGAAAATTGGTTTAGAAAACAAAGAGATCTCGCCCGTTTTCTTATACTTCTCTTATTGACTTCCCTCTTTTGCACATGTTATTATTATTCCTGATTGAATAGCACTCTCGCGTTGAGAGTGCTAACTGTGTGAAAAGATGCCTGAATTAACCGAACGTCAGAAGACCCTGCTTCTACTTATCATACGCGATTACATTGAATCTGCTCAGCCTGTCGGTTCGAAGCGGCTGGTGGAGCATTACCGCATCAATCTCTCCTCGGCCACCATCCGCAATGAAATGGCAGCCCTCACGGAGATGGGCTATCTACGCCAGCCGCATACTTCGGCTGGTCGCGTCCCAACGGAAGAGGGTTACCGCTACTTCGTCAGCCAGATGATGAACCAGGCCGAATTGCCCGAGTCGGTTCAAGCCACGATTTCACACCAGTTCCACCAATCCCAGCCCGATGTTGATCAATGGATGACCCTCGCGGCCTCCATCCTCGCACATCAATCCCAGGGCGTTTCTGTCGTGACTGCGCCTCATGCAGATAAGGCGAAATACAAGCATGTTGAGTTGATATCAACGCAGGGACGGCAGGTGCTTATGGTGCTGGTAATGGTGGGTGGGGAAGTGAACCAACAGATCCTGACGTTGGCAGAATCGGTCTCACAGGAGCGGCTCAGCCAGAGCGCCTCGCGTCTGAACGGACTTTTTGCGGGTCTGGCGGTGGACGCGATCGCGGCCCTTCCAGCTCGTTCAGATGCTCTTGATCAGGATATCCTGACTCTCATTGTACAGGCTATGCGCCGTACAGCGGATCGTGCCTCTGGTGAGATTTACACAGACGGCCTATCGAATGTATTATCCGAGCCTGAATTCGCTGAATCAGATGAAGCCCGCCGCGCCTTGAGACTCTTTGAAAAGAGTTCCACTTTGCAGGATTTGCTGGTCCGCACAACGACCAACAGCAATATTGGCGGTCTCCAGGTGCTTATCGGCGGGGAAGGCGAGTGGGAGGAATTACGTCAATGCTCGATAGTCCTGGCGCGTTACGGTGTTCCGGGGCTTGCCACAGGCACCTTGGGCGTGCTGGGCCCGATGAGAATGGCATATGCAAAGACAATCCCCACTGTAAGATTCGTCGCAGGATTGTTAAGTGATTTAGTTAATGACACCATTGTTGGTGAATAAAAACGGGAGTGCGACGACTCGATCGTTGCTTTTGAGGAAAAAGTATGACCGATAAAAAGAAACACGAACACGAAGAAGAAATCAATGAGATCAAAGTTGAAGCCGTGGAGACGCCCGAAAGCACAGAGCAACTGTCGGCTGACGCAGAGCGCGAAGCGTTGGAAAAGCAACTCGAAGAGGCTCAATCCAAAGCGTCTGAATATAAAGATGGCTGGATGCGCTCCCAGGCTGAATTCCAAAATTACAGGAAACGTATCGAGCGCGACAATGAGATGCTGTACTTCTCCATGAAAGGCGACATCATCAAAAAAGTCCTGCCAGTGCTCGATGATCTGGAGCGGGCCCTTCAAAACCGCCCAGCGAATTCTGGTGCATGGGTGGGTGGGATCGAATTGATCCAGAAGAAGCTGGTGTCTATGCTGGAGGCCGAAGGAGTCAAGCGCATTGAGGCAGTCGGCGCGGCGTTTGACCCGAACTTCCACGAGGCGATTTCACATGAACAAATCGTTGGTGTGCAAAGCGGACATGTGATCGCGGTGGTACAGAATGGATATATGCTCGGTGAGCGTGTGATACGTCCTGCGCTTGTTCGCGTCGCACAATAACTTTCATATGTCATTGCGAGCCATCGTCTCGCGCCGAGCGGAGTGGCATGGCAATCTCCTCTGGAGGGTACATGAGATTGCCTCCCGAAGGCACGTAATGACATAACAGGAGAACTTATTTCATGGCAAAAATCATTGGGATTGATCTTGGCACGACCAACTCTGTTGCGGCTGTGATGCAGGGCGGTGAACCGATTGTGATTCCTTCCGCGGAGGGGGAACGGCTTGTTCCTTCGGTTGTGGCAGTGAACAAAAATCATGAGCGTCTGGTCGGGCGCGTGGCGCGCAATCAGGCGATCACCAACCCACAAAATACGATCTTTTCCATCAAGCGCTTTATGGGACGCAAGTTTGGCGACCCCGAAGTGGAACGCACAAAAAAGCGAGTTCCCTATATCGTAGCCGAAGCACCGAATGGTGATCTGCGTGTGAGTTTGGATGAGAAGGATTATTCTCCACCCGAAGTCTCAGCGATGATCCTCGCGAAAATAAAGCGTGACGCAGAAGCATATCTCGGTGAAACGATCACGCAGGCTGTCATCACGGTGCCGGCCTATTTCAATGACGCGCAGCGCAATGCGACAAAAGACGCGGGTAAGATCGCGGGTCTTGAGGTGCTGCGTATCATCAATGAGCCAACGGCTTCTTCATTGGCATACGGACTAGACAAAAAGAAAAACGAAGTGATTGCGGTTTATGACCTGGGCGGCGGCACGTTCGATATTTCCATTCTGGATGTGGGCGATGGCGTCTTCCAGGTGCGTGCCACGAGCGGCGATACCTTCCTTGGCGGCGATGACTTCGACCTGCGTGTCATGGATTATCTTATCGAGCAATTCAAAAAGGATAATGGCATTGACCTGCATAACGATCGCCAGTCTTTACAGCGTTTGAAGGAGGCTTCTGAGAAGGCCAAGATCGAGCTTTCGACGACCATGCAGACTGAGATCAATCTGCCTTATTTGACCGCCGATGCGAGTGGCCCCAAACATCTCGTGATGACCATGACCCGCGCCAAGCTCGAACAACTTACTGCCGATCTTGTCGACCGGACAATTGCTCCCCTTAAACAAGCCCTGTCTGATGCCGGGTTGACCGCGGGCGACATCAACGAAGTGGTAATGGTCGGCGGCATGACGCGTATGCCGGCCGTGCAGGATAGAGTCCGTGCCTTCTTCGGGAAGGAGCCTCATAAAGGTGTCAACCCTGATGAAGTGGTTGCCATCGGCGCAGCCATCCAGGCTGGAGTTCTGGGCGGGGAAGTAAAGGATATCCTCCTGCTCGATGTAACCCCGCTCTCGCTTTCCATCGAAACGTTGGGTGGGGTTGCCACACAACAGATCGAACGCAATACGACCATCCCAACTCGTCGCAGCCAGGTATTTTCCACCGCAAGTGACAGCCAGACGCAAGTGGAAATCCACGTTCTGCAAGGCGAACGTCCGATGGCCATCGATAATAAATCGCTCGGTAAATTTATACTGGACGGTATTCCTCCGGCGCCGCGCGGGATGCCGCAGATTGAAGTAACCTTTGATATTGATGCCAATGGTATTTTGAAAGTCACCGCAAAAGATAAGGCCACGGGCCGCTCTCAGCACATTACCATCACAGCTTCCTCCGGTCTTTCAGAATCTGAAGTGGAGAAAATGCGCAAGGATGCTGAATTGCATGCAGAGGAAGACCGCAAACGTAAGGAGTTGATCGAAGCGCGCAATAATGCCGATAACACAGTCTACGCTGCTGAAAAGGCTTTGCGGGAGTTTGGCGATAAGGTGCCTGCAGAGATCAAATCTGACGTTGAGGCAAAAGTTGGTGAGGTGAAGAAGGTCGCGGAAGGGGAGGATGTCGCTGCGATCAAATCTGCAACGGAAGCGCTGAGCGAAGTCGTTCAAAAGATTGGAGCGGCTGTTTATCAGGGATCCGATGCCCCTGCGAGCGACTCGAGTGAACCGGAGGCAAACCCAAATCCCGACCCGGAGGCTGGGCCTGATGTAGTGGAGGGCGAA
>DASWKT010000069.1:0-6600 GCA_036396515.1 Anaerolineales bacterium
CCACAACTCGGCATTCGGAATATTGTTCGCGATATATTGAGCATGCTCATCCGGCGCGTTGACACTATCTTGCGCGCCCATGATGACGAGTGTTGGCCTAGCTACACGCGCAAGGTCAGCAGGAGAATAGTTCGGTTCCGAAATAATTTCCTTCATCGTCAGCCATAATAGCTCACGCCAATAATCTTTCCCATTTGCTTCATCATGCAAAGTAATCATCTCATTCATCCAACCGGGCGCTTCACGCGCCACTCGGTCCGGGTCAAACACTTTTGGTTCGCGCTCGATGAGATAGCGGGTTACATAGGCGTTCGCAGCTTGAGGAATGCAAGTCTGAACCATCTCCGGATGCTCCATCAATGTTACCAATGCCACATTCCCTCCGTTGCTATGGCCGATGATATGTGCGCGTTCGTATCCCATGGTGCGCACGAAAGCAGCGACATCGTCCGCTAGTTCTTTAAACGAATACGACATAGTCGGGTTACTCGATTTGCCATGACCGCGACAGTCAGGAGCAAAGACTTTATATCGCCGAGCAAGCTCGGGCGCGATAGAGTCCCAATCGGTGTGGCTGTCAATCGTCGAGCCGTGGATCAACACGATGGGAGTACGGTGCGGCTGTTCATCCCCATAAGATTGAAAATAAATATTTGCACCATTGAGCTCTATGTAAGGCATGACTGAATCTTACCGCCGGTTGCATAAATTACCAAGCTCTCATAATGAATTGCAAGTAGAAAATCAAATTTCTCGTTTAGTAACGCATGTCTGACACGTGTGCTGTATTCTGTAACACAAATCGTGTAGAATCCAGAGCATGATAAATCTCCAATCCAAACTCGATGAACTCGCCTCACAGCATGACCGCCGTATTTCAGTATTCGATATTAAGATTCAAGGGACTCAAAACGGGACCTTTGCTTTGACTGGATGCCTGCTCGACGAGTCGCAACTGGGAACACTCTCGCATCACTTTCCAGACCTCAAGCTGGATACTGCTTCGATACGAATCCTGCATGGTAGCCACCTGCCGCGCATGCACGTTGCGACGAATTTGACCGGCTTATATGAGCAACCCACTTTTGGCATGCCGCTTTCCAGTGAACTGCAGTACGGAACTGAAGTAGAGATTCTTGATGGGCAGGGTCGCTGGGTTTTCACGAGACAAAAAGATGGATATCTGGGCTGGGTATATAAACCTTATCTCGCCGAAGGTCTTGCCACAAAGGCCTCCCATCTGGTCCTTGCACCTTCATGTGAATTACGCGCAGGACCTGACGATACGAGCGAAATTGTTACGCGGGTCTTAAGTGGAACAGGGGTTGTACTCGAAGAGATAAATGGCAATTGGGCAAAAGTAACAGTTAGCAAAACCGGATGGATGCCCTTGATGCTTCTACGTGCAATCAACGATCTGCCAGAGTCCATCGAAGAGAAACGTAAAACGCTTATCGAAGATGCAATGCGGATGATCGGTGTTCCTTACCTTTGGGGTGGCACAAGCGGGAACGGCATTGACTGCTCAGGCTTCGTGCGCTTGTTGCATCGATGGGTCGGGGTAGATGTTCCGCGCGACGCCGATATGCAGCATGCTGCTGCGAAACCTGTGGAACCGCCATTTGAGATCGGCGATTTATTCTTCTTTGCGGAAAGTGAAAGCAAAAGAAAGATCACGCATATGGGGATGAGCTTTGGGGGTTGGAAAATGGTTCACTCCTCACGCGGCCGCAACGGTGTTTACATCGATAACGTACAGAAACGCCAAAGTCTCAAAGAAATTTATGTGAGCGCAGGCTCGTTTTTGAGGTCATGATGAAATCCTATCGTAAGGAATTATGGTTCCATATCCCTTCGAGACGCGGCTTTGTGAACATCACATCGCAGGTAGAAGAAGCCATCCGCGAAAGTGGCATCAAAGAAGGTATGGTGTTGGTAAACGCAATGCACATCTCAGCGTCCGTCTTTATCAACGATGATGAGCACGGTTTGCATCAGGATTATGAAAAGTGGCTGGAGAAACTCGCGCCACACGATCCTGTGGATCAATATCGCCATAATGACACAGGTGAAGACAATGCCGATGCGCATATGAAGCGTCAAGTTATGGGGCGCGAGGTCGTTGTCGCGATTACCGATGGCGCGCTCGATTTCGGTCCCTGGGAGCAGATTTTCTATGGGGAATTCGACGGCCGGCGCAGAAAGCGTGTGCTGGTAAAAATTATCGGAGAATAACAGGGCGGCTGACGGGGCATATCACAAAGGTTTCATCTTCATGGATTGAGGGATCGGCACATCGAGCGACTTCAGCACAGTGGGCGCAATTTGCAGATGGGAAACTGTTTCATTCGTATCACCCCTCCCCTCCGCATTCGGCTTTATCACGAACAATGGCACTTCGCGCTGTTCCGGCGTGGTCCCGCCATGCGCACCGTCTTTGTTGATCCCATGATCGCCGGTGACAAATATGGTGTACCCACGTTCCCTCCACTCAATGATGAGAGGCGCCAGGATTGTATCCTGTTTTATGGCTTGATTGCGATACTCACTTGAATCGGAGCCATAGGTCTCGCCATGATAATCCATCCCACTGGGATGAACAAGCAAATAATCAGGAGAAAACCTTCGCACAAGAGAGGCTGCAGTGGCAAACAGTTCGCCATCGGGATATTCATCCTGTTTGTAAAACCGTCCGTGCTGGATCGACAATTTCTCGTCATCCACCTCCTTGTCGTCGATCCAATCAAATGGCGCGCGGTTATACAATTCGGAGAACCAATAATAGGCGGTCGCAGCAGTGACCCTGCCAGTGTCTACCACGCATTGAAAGATATTAGGCATTTTCGAGCGCCTCACAATGGTATTTGCGACGATCCCATGCTCACTGGACGCCATGCCTGTGTGGATGGTTTCATACATGGGGCGCGACATGCTTGGCAGCTCCCCGATGATTTTATACAGGCTTGCCTGCTTTGTCTCCACAAGATGGCCCAGAAAACCCATATTTGTCGTCGCAATGTCATAGCGCAGGGCATCCGAAACGACAAGAATTACTTTGCTCATAGTGATTATACAAAGCCTTTCACATTAAAAGGTAAACCAAGCGTTTGAAACGTTCGCTACACGATATTATTCCTTTTTATCATATCGGTAAATCACATTTTTATTATCAAAGCAGGGAGCGTCTAGACCCCGCACACAGCACACCAATGTGAGAAGCGGTGATAGCTTGCAATGACAGAAAATCCTTTGTTTTCAAGATTAGGCACTCTCTCTAAATTCCAGACTAATGTACTAGCTCGACATTCTTTCGGCATGGGCCGAATCCCTGAGCTCTTCTTCGGTCTGTCCAGTGAGCACAAGCACTGCCTCCCGCGAGCAGGTGATCTGAGCTTTCGAGCCAATCTTGGGAAGTTCAAGGAAGGGATTGTTGAAAGTATCCATGATGAATCTTGTGTTGCCAATCAATACCTGAATGCGCACAACAGAACCTAGGAAGGTGATGTTTTCAATCGTGCAATCCAAAATGTTATCCTTCCTGTTGTGCTCAGAGGCAAAACTGAAACGCTCCGGACGTACGGAGAATTTCACCGTATCGCCTTTCCTCCTATCCTTCAGATCTTCGGCAGATACAAACTGCACCCCATCCATGCCGATAAGCCCATTTACCGGCTCGAGCACTTCCGCGTTAGCAGTATTCAACGTTCCAACGAAATTAGCAACAAATGCAGTTTGAGGAAAATTGTAGATCTCAAAGGGTGTTCCAACCTGCTCCACTCTGCCCTCATACATCACAACGATCCGGTCGGAGATTGATAATGCCTCTTCCTGATCGTGTGTAACATAAATGGCGGTAATTCCAAGTTCCCTCTGAATGGCGCGGATTTCAGCGCGCAGGGACACACGGATTTTTGCATCCAATGCAGAGAGGGGCTCATCAAGCAAAAGTACTTCGGGTCGGATCGCCAGAGCCCGCGCAAGTGCGACGCGTTGCTGCTGCCCGCCTGAAAGTTGATACGGGTAACTATTGCCCCTTTGCTCCAGATGGATAAGCGCGAGCATTTCGGCGACGCGCTTTTTTACGGCATCCTCCGGCTCTTTGCGAATACGAAGACCAAATCCTATGTTCTGGGCAACAGTCATGTTTGGGAATAGCGCATAAGCTTGAAAGACCATCCCCACATTTCGCTGGCTGGGAGCCTTGTTTGTTATATCCTTGCCTTCAATTGTAATCTCGCCCTCTGTGGGTGTTTCAAATCCTGCGATCATGCGCAGGGTGGTTGTTTTGCCGCATCCCGATGGTCCAAGAAAGGATACAAATTCGCCCTTCGCCACTTCGAGGTTGAAATCCCGCACAGCAGCAAAATCCCCAAATTGCTTTGTAATATTGGAAAGTGTTAGATGGGTCATGGTTGTTCTCTCTCAATTGGATTAATGAGCGCCAGCAACCTGTTCCTGTCCGCCTGTGATCAGTTGAATGATTCCCATCGCAGCCCAGGTCAGCAGGAAGGTGGTGAAAGTAAGCGCGGCGGGTTCATATGCGCGGTGTTGTCCCAGTAAAAAGAGATATGGACCGAACGCAGATATACCCAGGAACGAAGCCAGCACTACCTCCCCCACAACGATGGCAAATGTCAGCAAGGAACCACTTAATAATGCGGTCCGGATATTCGGCAGGATCACACGAGCGATGATAACATACCAGTTTGCTCCCAGACTTTGTGCGGCCTCCGTCAGGGTTCGAACGTCAACCGTGCGCATGCCCGTGTCCACAGATCGGTACATATAAGGCAATCCAAGTACCATATATCCGCCGATGATAAGGACATTCGTGCCGAATTTGAAATTGGTCAGAGGTTCCACCAGGGTCACCTCTGTAAAGGGAATATTTAATGGAGAGCTATAGACGCGGATCAAACCAAATACCAGGATGATCGCGGGGATAACGAATGGAAGCAGGGTGATGAATTCGACGATCCGGCGTGCCTCGGGAAGACGCAAGCGGATCCAGTATGCCGTCGGCACGATCAGGATGATGCTGACAATGATGGTCATGGCCGCGAGGAAGACGGAATACCCAAAGGTCTCTAGAAAATCCGGGTCGGCAAAAGCCTTTTCGTAGGCTTTGAAACCGACGACGTCCCGCTCCATCGTCAGGGAGAATTCGAACGTGGCAAGCAGGGGAATGACAAAATATAACACCCCAAGAATGAACCACACGTAGCTCCAAAATGGGAATTTTCGTAACCACACCGCCAGCTTCATCGCAACCACCTTTCTGTCTTCCCCTGAAGCCAGGAATAGCCGGCAAGGGAGATTGCCATGATGAAGACCATGCCCATGGCCATTGCATTACCGAGATTGGGGTTATGAAGCACATCCCCTCGGACTTGTGCTCCAATCTGGATTGTGATGATTGGCAGTCTCCCACCTGTTAAAGCGTAAGCAGTGGCATATGCTCCGAATGCGTTTCCAAATAACAGGATCATCGCACCCAATATGGAAGGAAGCAGGATCGGGAGGGCAATGCGCAGCCAGTATTGTGTTGTATTTGCACCGAGATTTTCCGCCGCCTCGCGCCACTCGCGCTTCAATCCATCCAGGGCAGGAGCCATGATCAACACCATCAATGGAAATTGAAAATACATGTAGGTGAGACTCAAGCCAAGAAAGCTATACAGATTGAACCCGGCGTCGTAAATATTGAAACCAAATACATCCTTAAGCACGGATGTAACGAACCCTGTCCGTCCCAGGGTGGCCACAAAGGCGAAGGCCAGTGGAACTCCGGCAAAGTTGGACGCCACTCCCGAAAAGGTGATCAACGCGGAACGCAATGATCTTGGCAGCCCTCCCACGGTCACCGAATAGGCCAGCAGGAAACCGAAGATGCCGCCGCCAAGTGCCGTCACCGCGCTGATTCGAATGCTTAATAAATACGAATTGAGAATGTAATCCTCGGTAAACAACTCGATCACATTCTCAAAAGTAAACTGTCCGTCAACATTGGTGAAGCTGCCAACAAACAGGCGCACAGACGGCAGGAAAATGAAGAGAACCGCGAACAGAAAAAATGGTATGACGCCGATCCAGTTCTTGAGATTGGACCTTGGAGTGGGCATTTTTGATGCCGGGAGGGTGGTCTGGGTCATTTTTATTTACCTCAGATCTTTTCCTGCTGTAGCGAGACCCCACCGGATGGCAGGGTCTCACTTTGTTGAACTAGCAGATTCGCTTATTCGGCTTGTTTAATGTCAGCACCAACCACTGAGTCCCACTGGGTAGTGATGAGTTCTTTTGCTGTAATCAGCTGTTCAGCGGTTGGGAAGACTGCACCAGAAATATCCGGCAGTTTTGCGGATAACTCTTCGGGGACTACTCCGCGGTCACGCATATCGGCTTCGCGGGCAGGGTGGCAGTAGCCTTCCATGTAAAGCAGCTGGCCTTCATCCGAATACAGGAATTCCATCCACAACTTGGCGGCGTTGGGGTGCGGAGCATAGGCGCTGATCGCCTGTACATACACACCGGCAAATTGCCCAGTTGTAGGCACAACGAATACTGCCTGTGGGTTGCCGGCAAAGGAATCGATCGCGGCAA
>DASWKT010000070.1:0-4300 GCA_036396515.1 Anaerolineales bacterium
TCATCTCGCCCTGGGTTTGACCATCCTCCCAAAACTTGATCGCTGCTTCGATTTGCTCTGCGTCCAGCGACACCCACTGACCACGGATTTGCACCAGCGGTGACTTCAACCTCGCCAGCGTTTTGAATTCCTTTTCTGTCAGTTCTGTTTCGCCGAGCGATAACTTCCATTGATAATTGACGAGGTTTTCCATCGTCATTTTGCCTGGAGCGCCTGCCTCCTATTTTGACTTCATCTTGACCCTTACCCCAAGCCGGGCGCCTTTCTTGTTCCACCACGGCGGGACGAGGACGCCAAAGCCCGCGCCTTCCAGCAAGGGTGCGGTCTCACGCAGAAATGTGTACGCTCCATTAGTATCCACTGCCAGTTCGGTGGGGCGTTTCCCTTTCAGGCTGCCGGCGACGGGTGGGAATAAACGTGCCGCGTATCCCAGACCGGTTAACAATTTTTCCTGCGGTTGTTCAAAGCGATGGCCGAGGTGTGTGAGCGCTCCTTTTGTTTTTTTCCAGACTTCATCGGCAGGGATCAACAGGCTGGGATCGTCTTTGGCCTGAATAAGATAATGCAGTTGCCAGGGTTCTTTTTGCAACGCGGGTGCCTGCAAGCGGAAGGCAATACGGAAGGCAGCGTCACCCGCCACGTGCAGATTACGCACCCATGCAATATAGCTGGCCGCGAGACTTTGCAATTGTGCCGACGAGGCTTTGACAATGGGGTCTTCCCGTAATAACGCTTCGACCCAGCGAGCCGCAGGGGTATCCACGCCGATGTAAAACCGTGGCACTGAATTTTCCCCCCAGGTGCGCGCAAGCAAATCACAGAAGGTGTTGATGAAATTGTGGAGCAACATGTGCGACGATGGAGGCTTATGGTCATTCGTCACAGCCGCGCGACAAACGGCGGGCATAGCGGTTTCCAATTGCGTCAGGCGCGCAGCGTCTTTTGCCGCGTCCAGCACAGGTAGCCAGCGTGCCTGATATGTTTTCCCGTCATCCACAGGCACAAGTGCAGGGATCAGTTTATGCCCGGCGAGGGTCTCCAATGCCAGAGCGCTGACCATGCTCCAGTAACGGAGATCAGGTGCGGGCGATAAGGATGTGTCTGTCGTCGAGACGCGGGTCAACAAAACAGGCAGAGCCTCGACAGCGTTCATCCAAATCCCATTGATGAGAAATGAATCGAGTTTTAGCTTTTGAGTATCCAAATCCCAGTTTTGAATGAGTTGGGGGGATGGCAACGGAACGCCACGCACTCCAGGCAGGCGCAGGGTGGCGGTCTTTGCGGCGCCGTCAAAATTGAAAATGTTTTTGAGCGTGACTGTATCCGCGCAAAATGGGTGCAGGCGGGATTTGCTTTTTTTCTGAGCTTGTTTACGCCTTTGTTTGGGTATGGGTACATCAGATGTTTCCGCCCAAAATAATACACCGGCCGGGTTTTCAGGTTGGTAGTGCGCGTGGAGCACGTACATGAACGGTTTCTCTACTCTTGTTTCTCGGAAAATTTTCTCGATCCAAATGGCGCTTGCTTCATGATTTTAGCGCAAAAATTATTCTGCGCGAATGAATGGATAAAGCCAAAGCTGATTTCTACAGTGCGGATCTGCACTTGCATGCCCGAGAGATCCGCTCTCAATTGGCCATCCTCCTAGATGCCTGGAGATTTCTCCAGGATGAGTCGGTGGACGATGTGTAGGAATCCGGACCATAATTTTCTCCTTTCCTAAAACATTTCCTCTAGTGATAATCTATAATCTCGACATCCGCAGGACCCGAATCAGTCCATCTAAAGCAAATACGGCCCATTGGAAATATCATCAGTGCCTGCATCTTTGATGGACTGGGTTATAAGTTTATGATAGCACGGATAGCATGATATATCAGCTCGGATGGGATTAGAACTACTGAAGACCACAAAAAGGCCCGTAATCTGGAGTTCGTTTATTTTCAAGCGACAAATCTTATTTTATTACGATTGCTGGTTTATCTAAATCTCGTTAATCTGCAGCATTGAAAAAAACTCATGGCACCAATTCAGCCGTTCCTATCCCAAAGCGACTTAATCTATGATTCTTGAAACCAGCTTGATCAATCGGTTTGTCTGGCTTGGAGGAGTCTCACGACTGGGCATCGGTCACCAAAAAGCGCATATAATAATGTTGTACAGAGAATATCTATGCCACGCTCCCAGCGTTCACTCTCTCAGCTTCCTGCTCTTGAGGATACCTGGCTTATTGGTGCTTCCCGTCTAAGGACATGGGTCAAAGAAGGAGACGGCCCGCCCCGGCGTCCATATTTGATCCTGATCGCCAGCAGTAACACGGGCCTGGTATGCGGCAGCAATATTGTGCCCGAGGATCCTACAGCCGTGCAGGTGGCTGATGTATTGTTCAAAGCGATGCGACATCCACCACGCGAGCTTGGGAAAGCATGTCGTCCGCGCAGGATTGCCCTGGCGGATCCTGCCCTGCTTGAGCCATTACAGGTTCTCCTGAAAGAGGCAGGCTCGGACACAGAGATCTTCGTCGCGGGATTTCCCGATGAATTCTACGAGATCATCCGTCAACTGGAGTCGCATATGCGCGGCAATGAGCCGGAGATTCCCGCGATGCTGGATGCCCCGAAGGTGACGGTCGAATTGCTGAAAGGCGTTTTTGAAGCGGCTGCCGAATTCTATCGAGCTGCGCCGTGGATCCGGTTGAGCAATGAACAGGTGATCGCTGTCCGGCACCCAAACGAGCACAATTATCATTACGCGCTCGTGATGGGGCAGGGTGGAGTGGACTATGGGTTGGTTAGGTATGCAGATTGGAGTGAAGTCCAGAGTCAATCCATGCATGATGATGATCCACTCCTGGGATGGCAAGACAGAACGTGGAATTCGCTCACATACGATAGCGCTGACCACCTTCCTTTTGCGGATCTCGATGCAATTGATGAGCACAATTTTGAAATTGCCTCTGAGGATGCCTATCCGGTTGGGGTTGTCATCGAAGGGAAGGGTCGGATTCGGCGTCCCACACGCGTAGAATGGGAATGGTACGAGGTTGCCCTGCGTGTCATTCCCGTCGTCGTGCGCGAGCACCTGCGTTCTAATTCGCGCGGTGACTATGAACCGATTGACACCGATATTTCGGCGAAAACGCAAAAAGGTCTTATCAAAGTGGGCGTGAAATATCCTGCCGGTGAACTACCACTTGAAGATCAACCGGCCGAGCGGCTGGATTGGGGAGAGATGGGAACAGAAACAGATGAGCTGCCCGCCTTTGATCGTCGCAGTATGGAAGGAGTGATGTCTGGGCTAGTCAGCGAGCTCGGAGCACAGTCCGAGGATCGTAACCCTGCCTTGGCGCGCGCCCAACAGGTCATGTATCGCGCCTGGGAAGAGACCAACCCGGCCAAGCGGATCGCCTTTGCCCACGAGGCATTGAGTCTCTCTGCAGAGTGTGCAGATGCCTATGTCCTGCTGGCTCAGGAAGAAGCCGACACCGTCAAACGCGCCTTGGAATTATACAACCAGGGCATGGAAGCGGGAGCGCGTGTGTTGGGAGCGAAGTATTTTCCCGAAAATACGGGGCATTTCTGGGGTTTGCTTGAAACTCGGCCGTACATGCGTGCACGACAAGGCCTGGCCGAAACATTATGGCGCCTGAAACGCTATGAGGAAGCTGTCGAACATTATCGCGAGTTATTGCATCTAAACCCGGGTGACAATCAGGGGAACCGCTACGCACTGCTCGACCTGCTGATACAAATTGAGCGCTATGAGGAAGCGCGTACTTTGCTGAAGCAATACGGGGATGAGTGGTCTGCAGTGTGGCTCTATTCACGCGCATTGCTGGAATTTCAGAAGCGCGGCGCCTCCGCAGCTGCAAAAAAGATCTTGCAGCAAGCTGTTGAAGAAAATCCTTTCGTTCCTGCCTACTTGATGGGTCAGAAGAGAGTGCCGAACCGGCGCGTGGACTATTATGGTTGGGGCGACGAGAGTGAGGCGATCTATTATGCGAGCGAGCATCTGAACCATTGGCGACACATTTCAGGTGCTGTTGAGTGGTTACGAGCGGAAATAGAGACGGGACCGCAAGGCAAGAAGCCCGGCCGAGGTTCTCACTCACGTCGTATCCGGAGGAAACGCGGGGACTAACTTTGGGTCTATTGATTATGTCGCTTGCCAGTGTGAAGAAGTTGCGCTAACTCGCGGGTTGGATAAAAAACAGCCCTTTATTGAACGCGCGAAGTTGCACTAGTAGATGAGGGATATAGGTCGAAATAGGATTTACCGCTTATGACATCTCCTAATAACC
>DASWKT010000071.1:0-6798 GCA_036396515.1 Anaerolineales bacterium
TCAGGGGCAAGTTCGACCGCCTTTCTCGCAGACTCGAGCGCCTCCATCAAACGTGTTCTCTTTGCATCATCAGTAATCAGAAAAGCGGAGGAGTAGGTCTGGATGCGCGCGAGTTTCCACCAGGTCTGGGCATCGTTTGGATTTAGGCCGACCGCCTCCTGATAGGCAGTGATCGCGTCAGACACTTTGCCCGCGCTAAAGTTCGCATCCCCTTCCAAAACATAAGATACTACAGAACGTGTTGGAAGCGGCGTTGGCAGAAACAAAGGCTGGATCTCTCCTTTGTTCATTTGCTGTAACATCCACACTCCCCCGAGCAGCATAACGACCCACAGGAACATGCGGTAAATGTTCGACTGCGGCCTGCGATTAAAAAGAGGGCGGCGAGGACTTAAGTTCATTGTGCGGGTGTGGGAGTGAGAGCAGGCGTTTCAGTTTCGGTGGGTTGTTCGTCAGCGCCTGGAGTAGGTGTATCCACCGCAGGGTTGTCAAGATTCTCCTGGCAGATGCGAATGATCTCGCTGGCAGCGAAGATCGCGTTTTCATCGGAGGGAACCCCGGCCTGCAACGCCTGTGCAATCTGCAGCGCCTCTCCGCATTGATTGGTGCGCGCCAATGCCAACCCGTACGTGAAGTAATATTCTGCGACGCGCGCTTCGTTGACCAGGGGAATACCGGCAATTTCAAAGCCATCTTCCGTCCTGCCACCCTTGATCGCCAGACGGAGTTCATTCGCGGCATCTGACCAAAACAGATTTCGGTATAACATGACACCGTAGTTGCCATGCACGCTTGCGTCCAGTGGACTATCCTTCACGGCTGTTTCAGCATATTGTAATGCCTTGGCATATTCACCTATGGTTGCATACGTGCGCGAGAGAAACAGGTCAGGCTCAGGATCTTCAGGATTCAGGGTATTTGCGCGCGTAAACGCGTCAAGGGCCTTATCGTAAACTTGAAGGACCCGGTAATTTCGTCCAAGTTCTATGTATAGCATAGGAATATTTGGGTTGATGTCGATCGCTGCCTGGTATTCCTGGATCGCCAGCTCATAATTATTACCTTCGCTGCCTGTAGCTTCATAGATATAGGCACGGGCACGATGTGTTTCCAACAAATTTGGATCCAGCGCCAATGCAACTCTTGATTCTTCAGCTGCTTTGGCATAATTATCAAATGAGCCGGAGTCAACCAATATCTCAACATAATAGGCATGCGCCAGTGCGTTGTTTGGATCAAGCTCAATCGCCTTTTGAATCGCACTCATCGCGTCAGCATTGTTATCGGCTCCAGGCTGAAAATCCAACGCCCAGGCCTGCACAGCATGCGCCATTGAATTCGTCGGGTTCAACAGCAGCGCATTCTCGGCGTTTGCCTGCGCTTCGGCAGGCCGGCCCGCAAAGACCTGAACGCGTGCCAGTTCAATGTACAGAGTCGGGTCTTGAGGGGATGCCTTGATCGCCTGCTCATATGCCTCGATTGCCTGAAACAATTTCCCGTTCTTGAAGAGTTCCTTCGCTTCCGTCGCCAAAGATTCGGGGGAGCGTGCAGCCGTCGGTGTTGCTTCAAAGGGATTGGGCTGCGAAGGCAAGTAGATCTGATTAAAGTAATAACCAAAGAGCAGCACAAGCAAAAGGACCGTCCAACTGAAATAATTTGGACGTTTGCGGCGCCGGTTCATGCTCCACTTGCTGCTTCGTGGTAAATACATCACTTCATATTATCATTTGCGGTGAAGCTACGCAAGCCGGCACCCCCCTCGTTATCCCCCCATCGCCGAAACTCTTATGATTTTTTAACTTGACTATCGGCGATGGGGGGACGAAAGGGGGGTCTTATGCTAGAATCCAGCCATGCAGTTCGAGGTTTTCACCCTGCTGCCTGAAGTATTCCCTCCCTACCTTGAATCCAGCATTCTTCAGCGCGCCCGCCAGCGGGGATTGATCGACGTACGCGTCCACGATATCCGCGCGCACGCGCGCGACAAACATCATACAACAGATGACACACCCTACGGAGGCGGAGGCGGAATGGTGATGAAACCGGAACCCGTCTTCGAAGCGGTGGAATCCGTGCTCGGCCCTCGCATCGCATCCCAGCCGGTCACAGTTCCCGTTATCTTATTAACTCCTCAGGGACGCGTCTTCACCCAGGGTATGGCTGAGGAGTTATCACATTATGAACGCGTTGCACTGCTGTGTGGCCGCTATGAAGGCGTGGACGAACGCATCCGCGAGCATCTGGTTACCGATGAAATCTCCATTGGAGATTATGTGCTTACAGGCGGAGAGCTTCCCGCGCTCATCATCATTGATGCGGTCTCGCGTCTCCTCCCCGGCGTACTTGGCGACCCGACCGGCGCAGAAGACGACTCACATTCCATGGGCCTATTGGAATATCCGCATTACACGCGCCCGCCTGAATTCCGCGGCTGGAAAGTCCCTGATGTACTGCTCTCTGGAGATCACGGCAAAATAGCAACATGGCGCAGGGAACAGGCATTAACCAGGACATTTGCGAGAAGACCCGACATTCTTGAAAAAGCAGAATTGAGTAAAGAAGACCAAAAAATCGTCGACCGTCTAAAATCAAAAAGTGACAGTCATTCTTAGAACTGACTGTCACTTTCATAACATGGAGGCAACATGAAATTCAACTACGGCAAGATCTTCCTGCTGGGTTTTGGCTTCTTTGGCGTGAGTGTCATCTGGGGTGTATACAATGCTTTTGTGCCCATCTTTCTGGCAAACAAATTCAACCTGGCTCCTGCATTTATCGGCTTCTTTATGACACTCGATAACATCGCCGCATTGTTCATCCAGCCGCCCGTGGGCGCCTGGTCAGATCGCTTGCGGACACCACTGGGTCGCCGGCTGCCATTCATTCTTGCCGGCGCGCCGATCACGGCCATTGCATTTGGTTTAATTCCAATGGCGGCTATCCTTCCATTATTTGTTGCATGCACCAGCACATTGCTTTTGAGTGCAGCGTTATGGCGCACACCGGTTGTGGCACTCATGCCGGACATTACTCCTTCACCGAATCGCTCGCAGGCGAATGGCATTATCAATTTCATGGGCGGCATTGGCACCATCATTGCTTTGCAAACGGGTGGAATGCTTTACAAGATCAGTCCATCGTTTCCATTCTGGCTGGGATCGGGTCTAGTAGTGATTGCAGCTTTGATTGTTTTTCTGTTTGTAAAAGAGCCAAAAGTTTACGAAGAAAATGATGAAAAACAACCCAGTATGATCGAAAGCCTGCAAGAGGTATTGAATGACGAGGACAAGAGTGGATCAAGAATCTTATTTGCAATCTTCTTCTGGTTCCTTGGCTATTCGGCCGTGGAAACATTCTTTACACTCTACGCTCAAAAACATCTCGGTATTAATGCAGGGGACGGCGCGACATTACTTTCAGTCTTTCCCTTGTTCTTTGTGCTGTTTGCCATTCCATCAGGCTTCATTGCCGCGCGCATTGGCCGGCGTGTGGCAATTTCGATTGGTCTGATCGTCGTTGCCGTGGTTCTGGCTTTGCTCTACATCCTGCCCGCTGAAACCTTGCTCAGCCCCGTATCGCCTTTACCATTGCTCGGCATCCCATTGACGGAAGGCGGCCCGCGCATGTTGACCCTGGCTGGCGTGTTGCTGATCTTTGGAGGGATCGGTTGGGCTTTTGTCAATATCAATTCGCTGCCGATGGTTGTTGAGTTGACCAATGCCGCGCGCATTGGGACATTTACCGGGCTGTATTATCTGTTTTCCACCTTATCTGCCATTGTCGGTCCTAATGTCAATGGCTGGGCGATCCAGCTTTCCGGAGGCAATTACAACGTGATCATGCTGATCGCTCCTTTTTTTATGCTGGCTGCGCTGGTACTCATGCGCGGTGTACGACGCGGGGAGGCAACGCCTTGAAAACGGAAACCATGACGGGCTTCGCGAGAAACGCCGTATTTATCCTGTTTTTATGGAGTGTCTTGTCGAATGCTTGAACTAACTGTATACTTGCCATGAATAAGGCTTCGTAATCACCTTGATCAATCCAATTTACAACGAGGAGAAAAAGGCGTGAAGAAGCTGCATGTTCTGCCTGCAGCCTTCTTGGTGATCGCCATGTTCCTGCCAGCCTGTGCTCCGGCATCACCTGATTGCGCCAGCGAAGAGGTGTTCTGCGTGGGTCTGGTAACTGATATCGGCAAGATCAGCGACAAATCCTTCAACCAGTCCGCATGGGAAGGGGTTCAGCAAGCAGCCAAGGATTTGGGCGCTCTCGTCCAGTATATCGAGACCGCAGATGCCAAGGATTACGCCAAGAATATCAGCACCTTTGCAGATGAAAAGTACGATGTAATCGTGACTGCCGGTTTTAACCTCAGGCAAGCTACTCGTGATGCTGCTGGGACATATTCCAACGTCAAATTCATTGGGGTCGACCAAGATCAATTTGAAGGCACAATTGAAAATGTAGCAGGACTGGTATTCCCTGAAGATAAGGCTGGCTTCCTTGTTGGTGCTCTTGCCGCAATGATGAGCAAGACCCACAAGATTGGTGCTGTCTGTGGTACCGATATTGCTCCGGCTGTTTGGCGTCTTGGTGAGGGTTACGAGGCCGGCGCAGGGTATGCGGATGAATTGAACGGCACAAACACTGATGTATTGGTTGTGTATCACAGTGATGTCGGTTTTGACACGACCTTTGTTGATCCTGAATGGGGTGCGGAAACCGCCACATCTATGATGGATCAGGGTGTGGATGCAATCTTCGGTTGTGGCGGCATCACCGGAAACGGCGCCATCATCGCTGCAGCTGATGTCGGCGCGTATGCCATCGGCGTAGATACTGATCAGTACCTGACCCTGCCCGAAGCCGCGCCGCGCATGCTCTCCAGCGCGATGAAGCTTATCACTCCCGGAGTCTTCGAACTCATCAAGCTCTCCAAGGATGGGGTCTTCCCGAGCGGCAATTACTTGGGCGAGGTTACTTATGCTCCGTATCACGATCTGGAGCATGAAGTTCCCACTGAAGTGAAGACGACCATGGAACAAATCAGCGCCGGCTTGCTCGACGGCTCAATCAAGACGGATGTGCCTCCTGTGAAGCCATAACCAATGAATTTACAGAGTGCCGCATGCATATCGAAACTGAAAGTTTGAATTTTAGCCTGCAAATTATTCCAAAAGTTTAGGAATTAATGAGACCAGCGGCAGCAATAGATTTGAAAAGGAGAGCGCCATCTCTCTTCGTTTTTACTCTTAGTACACTTTTATTGATATAATTCAGAAAACTCATCACGGTGAAAAGCACCAAAACGTACGACCCGTGCCTAACAAGTATCATTCTGGAGTTATGAGCTTCGTTCCATGAGGAACATCGAGTTCTTTGCTATTTTTCCACCACAAGCCATACGGAATAAATAAAGGAGGTGCAACGACAGAGTTTCATTGCTCTACATGCTCGATTAAGTTCAAGTATCTATTTTTCACGAGGAGAAGAATCACATGAAAAAGCTTTACTTTGTTACGGTTGCGTTGATCGTCGCTTCGATGATCCTCGCTGCCTGCGCGGCGCCCACAACCGAAGCACCCCCCGCGACGGAGGCTCCCGCTACCGAGATGCCGGCGACTGAGATGCCTGCCACGGAGATGCCGGCTACGGAAGCTCCAACTGAGGCCCCAGCTACGGATTTGAAAATTGGTGTTGTCACCGATGTCGGGCAGCTCGAGGACAAATCCTTCAACCAGGCTGCCTATGAAGGCGGTCAGGCCGCGGCAGACAGTCTAGGCGCCACGTTCGATGTGATCGTGACGCAGAACATCTCGGACTACAAGCAGAACATCCAAACCTTCGTAGACCAGGGCTTTAATGTGATCATCACGGTCGGGTTCTTGATCGGCACAGATACGACCATCGCTGCCAAGGAGAACCCGGACGTCACATTCATTGGTGTTGACCAGGGCATCTGCGTGGACGCAGAGGGTGCGCCTGATCCAACCTTTGGATGCGCGGGTGATGCGGCCACGCTGCTCCCGAACTACCAGGGCATCGTGTTCGCGGAGGAGCAGGCGGGTTATCTGGCTGGTATCGTTGCCGCCAGTATCTCTGAGTCTGGCACCATTGGCGCCGTGGGCGGCACGAACGTCCCGGCGGTCGTGGCCTACAACGCCGGCTACGTAGCCGGCGCGCAGTCAGTAAACCCCGACATCAAGACACTCTACCAGGAGACGAACCCAGACCCGGCCAAAGGGTTCAATGATCCCGCGACCGGCAAAGCGATTGCCCAGCAATTCATCGGCCAGGGCGCGGATGTGCTGTTCCAGATCGCGGGATTGACCGGCCAGGGCGTGCTCGAGGCGGCCTGCGACGCTGGCATTTACGGCATTGGGGTAGATGTCGACCAGGTGGAGACGCTCCCGAACCTGTCCGGCTGCATCGTGACAAGCGCCGAGAAGAAGCTCAAGGATACCGTTCAGGCAGTCACTGAGAGCGTCGCCGCTGGCACGTTCCAGGGCGGCACGGTGAGCTACAATGCAGCCTCCACACCTCCCGCCATTGGCCTCGCCCCGTATCACGATAACGAGAGCCTGATTACCCCTGAGATCCAGGCAAAGCTTGATGAGGCCATGGCCGCCATGGCCAGTGGTGAGCTCAAGCCGCCGAGAGAGTAGTTAGCCTTCCATCCACGTTTTAGAAGAGAGGTGGCCAGCGGTACCGGCCGCCTCTCTCTTCGGAAGCACACCCCACAAAGGACTCACTATGAGCGTCGAACAACCCTCACCTCCTCCGCTCCAGATGCGC
>DASWKT010000072.1:0-9164 GCA_036396515.1 Anaerolineales bacterium
GCCAGAGTCGCTTCAGAATCAGTCAATGGGGATGCGCCGAGTTGAATGAGGCGAAAGCCGAGGGCGAGAAGAAAGGCCAGCCAATACAGCCAGCCTTCGTTTTTAAGTCGAAATGAGTTCATAAAGTAATTTTACCCTCGTTTGAGATGTTGTCCGCCCCACAGCACATAGGGAGCTTTGAGATTTTTTCTCAGTGTCTCGGTGCCTCCGCGGCTGGTTTTATGGCACTTCATAAACAGTCACATTGCCCTGTTGAAAGACTGGTTTCAGGAAGCGGTTGAATTTATCCTCGTTCACCTGATAAGTGGTGCGCTCGAGATTGCTCACAACAATATACCGAATGTTGTAGCGATCGATGATCTCCTGCGCAGTGGCCCAATCATTGCTTGTATACAATGTTTCAACATCCTGCATGCGCGAGCCTTGCAAAGCATTATCGCGCCACTGACCTTCATGTCCGGGCCAGCCCAACACAGTCGGCAGGCCTGTATAGATCGAAATGCGCCCGTACTGTGAATAGGATCCACCAACAGCCTCAGCCACGACTCCATCCGGCGCGGAGCGTAACCAGAGAATCGCCGCGGCTTCATCGGGATTCTCGCGCTCGACGCGGTCGAAGTCATCGAGGGTATAGCCGAACGAGGGCTTGAAGTTATTCGTCTTGCTGAAAATGCCAATGGCAGGATAGGCTAAGCCAACAACTAGTACCAGGGCAAAGACAGCACTGAAAACTATGTTCGCCGCGCCGCGCAAATTTTGAAGCAGGACGATGATCCCGTAGGCCGAAGCAAGACTCAACACGAGCCATGCCTGATAATAAAACTTGAAGACCGTGTTGATTCGGTATCCGAAATTATCGCGCAAATAAAGAAAATCAGGGCCGAGAATCAGCAGTGTTCCGAGAGCAATCATCAACAAAACGAATGAAGAGGAAGAGCTGGCTTCGGATTTGAACAACAATGCAAGCGTTGGGATTAACAGTGCAAGCAATGTGAATAAACTACCGATATACATCAACCTGCGCGCCATGCTATCTGCAATGAACACGTTGGCATCGAGTCCCTGTGCTTCCAAAATGGGCATCACAAGTTCCGGCTTTAGCTTCAACGCGAGAAAACCGAGCACGAACATCGCCACGATGAGCACAAGCAAAATACCCAGCGTTGTAAAAATCCCTGCGCGCCAATGTGCGGGCGTTTTCGTTCGCCATAAATAGATCAAATAGGCAAATAGTGGAATGAACAGCGTGCCCCACATCACCCACAACTGCACGCCGCGTGTCGGGTACATGAAGTTCGGTGTCAGCCCACCCGCCTGCGAATCGAAACCGATATAGAACGGAAGGTACATGATGAAGGCGGTGATGACCGCCGGGATTCCCAACAACAGGATGTCTTCGATTCTTTCCCAACCCCAGCCTGTTTCGCTAACTTGAGCCAGTGCGTAGCTGAAAACGATCAGCGCCGCGGCGATGAGAATATCCCAGGTGTTAAGAAAAGCCAGCGCGCCTAAAACAAACGCAACGGTGAAGAAGCCTGCTGTACTAATCCGCAATTGACCGAAGAACAAATCCATTTTTCCGCGCCATCCACCCAGGAAGAGATTAAACGCAACGGCAACAGCCAGCAGGGTAAATGGCATTGCCAGCACATGTGGATGCAGGTCACCAAGCAAATAAGAGAAGGCAGGGAACTCGTCAATGACTTCACGGAATGTGCCATCCAGGTCATAATCCTGTATCACGCGTGAGGCGCGCCACCACCACCAGAACCTTTCGGGGATCCATTGGAGAGGCTGTGCAGGAGCATCTCTTAGGTCCGGGATGTCGAGCCATGTCCAGAAGCGTGACGTGGCAGTGCCATCCGAATTGAATATCCAGAAAAGTCCTTTGCGATGCAATACGTCGAGGACGCCTTCAACATTGGAGACGAGGAGCAGGAAGAGAGGAGCGAAAAGAGGAGCAATGACGGATTGGAGATTGGAGATTGGAGACACCTGCACTGGCTCCAGGCGATTTGCCAAGCAAATCGAGTGTTGGTCACCGGTAATTGGGAATTTGTAATGGGCCAGAAGGTTATACAAAATGCCATATGCACCGACCGCGCTTAAACCGAAGATCAAAGCGATCATCAAATTGAATGCCATGGTCGCGGACGTGCCAGTGAATATAGCAAGCATGGATGCCATCACATAGCCAAAGTAATAATATGAAATGGAATAACCTGAAAGCCATAGGTCGCGCGGCGGGAATGCTGGCGAGTTCATAATGCCATTGATGAACATCAGCTCCATTGGCTTCTCTGTACCAACAATTTCCGGGTTCGCGGCGCGAAAGAATGTCATCAACCCGAATGCGACCAGGAAAAGGATTTCTGTCGCAAGAATCAGACGCCGATTGGATTGTGTCCACTCTATGATTTCGGATCTACACCTGACGAAGGCCCACGCGCTCAGGCCACCTAAAATGACCAGTCCTAATAACAACCCACCCAGATCATTTTGAGCGATGCCCAGTGAGGCAAACAACCAGAAGACATATCCCCAAATTAACAAGCCGAACGCCCGTGAGAGTGTATATCCGCGGTCAGCCAGCGCGGGAAATAGATAATAAGCCAGCGGGAAAGTTAACCAGCCAAGAAGAAGAAGAAGGAGATACCAGGAGAAGAATGCAGTCATTTGAGATAGGTAACTGGATATTATAGGTTAAGAGAGATTTGGTATCCTGAACTTGCCTTGAGAATTTTGTTCAAGGTCAACCACATTCACAACAGCATCCACATTTATGGGACCGTAAATGTGCGGAAAAAGATCCTCTTGAGGGACGCCGGGGGGTGGAGTCCCGCCTGATGGCGGTTCCCATTTCAATTCTGAGGAAAGAAGCACCGGTTCGACGGCAAGCAGGACGAGTCCGTATTGTCCTTTGTAGAAATTCTCAGCGACCGGCAAGATCTGTGAACGCGTCGAGCAGTGGATAAATCCTTCCGTCGCCAAGCTTTCGGCGCGGTAGTCTCCGCGTCCCTGTGCTTCATCCCATGCCTTGCGGGAAGTAATATGGAAGATCAAGATTGCTCCTTCAAGATAAGAATATCACCCTCCCGCGGGACACACCTGCATTAACACCAGGCGATTTGCTAAGCAAATCGAGTGTCGGGACGATGTGAACAAAGCGAAGGGCTTCTCGGCCTGACAGACAATTATTCCATTACCTCATAAATAGCCGTATTCGTGTCATGATAGACCGAGCGCCAGTAAGTGCCATCGAATTGCTCGAATTTGGCAATGCCCTCAGGCGTGTATTCTGCGCGTTCGAGCTGGCCAACGATTATGTAACGCACTTCATGTGTTTTGAGGAATGTACGCGTGAAATCCAGATCAACGCTGTTATAGAAGTTTCCAATTGCAGCGACACGCTGTTCGACCCAATTCGCCATGAAGGCGCGTTGCTGACGCTGATGAAAATTCCAGCCCACGACTCCGGGCAGGCCCGTATAGATCGTGAAGCGCGAGCACCAGCGATATTCAGGGCAGTTGGCTTCGACGATCACAGGCGAACCTTGCACATTATCCTGCATCCAGCGGATGGCGCGGTAATCTTCGCTTAAATCCATTCGCTGGCCAAAGTCATCATAATCGGCGTAATTCATAAAAGTCATCGAATCGAGCGTACGGGGCGCTTCCACGATCCAGCGGTCGCGTATTTTGCCTGCCGTCCCGCTCACGGTGAATAATGCCGCGCCAGAGACCAACAGGATCATCGCAGTTTGCCAGAAGAGCCGCCAGCCCGAGAGCCACTTGAAAAACGCGGGCAGAGTCCATGCGAACGCGGCGCCAGCACTCACTGCCAACAATAACCAGGCCTGCAAGTAGAATTTGAAGATCGTGTTCGCGCGACCAATGTCGCCGCGCACTACAACAAGGTCAACAACAATCGTAATGAGAAGCGCTGTGCCAATCAGGAACAAGACGAAGCGTTTTGCATCTGGCATGGATGGTCGCAACAGCAATACGCCGGCCCATGCCGCAACAGGAAATGCGATCCATCCGACACTTATTTTTTTATAGGCAAGGACGAGCATTGCCAGCACGAGCAAGACCAAAGCGCCTTCAATCAACACTTGATAAGGTTTTAATTTGCGTACGGACGAGATGGGCGTCGAAGCCATCCACTCATGCGTTTCCCACGCCATCCACGAAATGACGATGAACAGCAATACCATCCAGTGCGTGAGATATGACCAGATCGGTGTGAAAGGCCCGTTCCATGGATCAAGCGCGCTGTAAGCCTGGCTGTACCACGCTCGATAGGGCTGATATAGCCAGATTGAAAACCCAACCAACGCCAACGCGCTGGCTCCCACCAGGAACAACCTTCTCAAATCAGGACGAACATCATTTTCAGCACTTACATTTGCGTAGCGCCAAATTGCATAGCCGAGTGTGATAAGACCAATTAGCAGATAGGTATACGTGTCGGATAGATTCGTGGGATACAGCGCGCCGATGATCAGTCCGCCGACTGCCAGTGCCAGCCCAGCCGATAGCGGGTTACGCCATCTGGCGCGGCCAGCCACAACGGAGAGCGCCCAGCCCAATGCGAGCAACGCCAGCGGCATGGCGATCATGTGCGCGTGCAAGTCGCTATAAATGAAGGTAAACAGTGGGAACTCGGTGATCTCGTTGCCTCCACCGGGGGGAATGACGCGGCTCGGGTTCCAGTACCAGTCTCCAGGCCCTATAGGAAGCGAGGCTTCTCTGAGAGTCAATATAAATCCCTGGAGCGCCCATGTCAGGCGTTGGAAGGTGGAGATTGTAGAGTCCCAACTGAAGGCACCTGCCGCGCCGAGTTGCTGCAATTTCTGGTAGATAAGTTGGATAGTGCCAAGGTTGCCCAGGAGAAGTGTGAGAGCGGAAGCGGCGAGGCCTCCGATAAAGGCTTGTCCTAAGCCGGGTGGAAGGGATGAAGTTGCAGATGTATCTTCAGCCTTTACCTCCCCACCTCCATCCTTTGCCAGGAGATTCCATCCAATTGAAAATGCACAAATACCGACGATGGCGAATAGAGTTGGCAGGATGAAATTATATGCAATCGTGGGGACGATCCCAAGCAGCTTCACGGGCGTCGCAACCAGTACGAAGCCATAATAGTAATAATTGATGTATCCCCCTGCGAACCAGGGATCATACGGCGGGAAAGATGTGCTTTTTATGACTGCGTTAAAGTAAGAGAAGTCCATCGGGCGCTCGCCGCCTTTGGCAGGATGCCAAAGATCGGGATTGCCAATGCGGATGACCAAATCAATGAGAAAGAAGGCGAGGAAGAGGCCTTCAATCATGATGAAATATCTGCGATTGTCCTTCCATTCCGCGCGCAGTTCATCACGTTGATAGTAAGCAAGGACCGCGCCGATCAATAGGAGCAGACCAAAAACAGCTGCTATTGTCGTGCGAGTATATGGAATGCCTCCCGAGCCGGCCAGCCATGCGATATAACCGAACAGCACCAGTCCCAGCGCGCGGCTGAGAGGATAGCCTTTATCTGCAAGCCCGGGCATAGCCAATCGGATCAATGGGTAGACTGCCAGTCCAAGTACGAGGATAAAGAGATACCAAATAAACAATCCCAAAACGGGATAACGATTCTGGATCCAGTCATAATCAAATAACTCGGACCATGTTCCGCCCACGCGCTGTTGCTTCAGGCGATCCGCAGGCAGGAGCAAATTGGAGAAATCATTGAATTGACGCGCTGAAAGTCGGACAACCTTTGATAAATCCACAGCGCTGAGCGTAGATCGCACCTGCTCAACACTGAAATCTGCATTCTTCTTGAAAATCAACACCTTGGGGTGGTCGTAAAAGGTGAAAGCTTCTTCGGCCCATTGATCATTGATCACGATTGGTCCTAGAGTCGGAAAGGTCTCAAAGACAGCAACCAGGTCAAATCCAAGGGTGCCCTGATAATCTCCCGGCTTCGCTTCGTGATAACAGCGGATGATGTCTTGATCTGCAGGGCAACCGATCAGTTCACGGTAATATAAAGTGGTCAGCGGGTAGCGTTCAGGGAGCCGCGTGATCTGCGCATACTGGTGGTTGGTAGGAATAAAGATGTAATCTGTTTGATCCAGGGTTGTCACGAAGCTTTCAAGTTTATCGGCATTATCGTCCCAGTAGACTTGCAGGTTCAGCCCGTGATAGATACCGCTGAATGCATCATAGCCATCCACACGGAAGGGAAGGCCATAGTCGTAGTCTGTTTCGTTGGAAATGGATGCGCCAGCGATGGAAAGCAAGCCAGAGTCAACTTCAAGGCGAAGGTAATAGCGATTGCCTTTCGTTACCTTAATGGGCTTATCGAAGACGAGCCTATAGGAGTCGCCGCGCGGGTCGCTATTCGATGAGAAGTCTGCTGTGAGAGACGCGGCGGCGAGAGCCTGGTCGGGAGCTGGATTTGGCGTTTCGGAGAGAGTCAGGTGAACGACCGAAGTGGAAGCGAGTTCGTTTGTCGCATGTTCCAACGTGATGCCGTCGACGATCCCATCGCGCTGCGCGATGAAAGTTGTGTCGTATGGTTGCCCGGCCCGGATGTATCCATCTGCCTGGAAAGGCACGGGTTGATTGTAGGATGAGTCACTGGTCTGGATCTGGACGTTGATCGGACCCGGGACATTCTGGTAAATCCAGCGTGAGGCCGCGATCCGCGGCTCATCACGAGTGTAAATGCTTTGAAAAGCAAAGGCCCACATCGCCGTTAGCGCAACGACACTTACTCCGAGAACGCCCGCCAGAATCCTTGAGAGGTTCAAACGTTTGAAGGTTCGAACATTTAGATGTGCCAGCTCGAAGACGAACCAGGCTGCCATCATTGCGAGCAACGGATAGATGGGCAGCTGGTAACGCATCGTCGGGTTGAATTGAAGTGATTGCCAGATAAAATAGATCGCCGTCCACCCCCATAGCAATGCATGACGCCATTCGCCTTTGAGGATTCGCCAGCCCATAAGGAGGAAACCTGCCCATGCGAGAATACCAAGCGGAAGACCCAATCCCCAGAGAGTTAAGTTTGTAAACGAGTACAGATGCGTGCGGCGCGCCCATTGTAGTTCCCAGGGGAGGTCGGCACCGCCAGCTGCCTGAACGCGTTGTTCCCTGATATTCGCAACCCACTGTGGATTCAGCCCGAGTCCACTAAAGGCATAGGGCTGAAAGATGCGGAAGGAGATCAGTGAGGCCAGGCCCCCTGCAACGAGACAGACCATGACCAGCATCCAGTAATCAGTTTGCTCTGGACTCGGAAGATTGCTCGAGCCGTCAACCTCCGTGGCGCTTGCAGGTGCTTCAGGATAGACACCGCCTTGATCTTTTTTAACAATGTAGCGAAGGAGAAACGCGGCAGGGAGCAAAACAGCCAATGGTGCGATGTTAATTTTGGATGCCATCGCCATACCAAATGCAAATCCAAAGCCAATGCTGAAGAGGAAGAGGGGGTTGCGGAAGGCTAATGAGAGATAATTGGTGATTGGAGCTGGGTGATTCCTGAGCTGCAGCTCATGAAGGGAAGGTTGCGAATTGTCCACGGGAGGTTCAGATAATTCCGGATTCCCCATACCTTGCTCACCGATGTCCGTTTTACTGATTCCTGATCTTTGCTCTTCATATTCTAGAATCGCAACCGCGAACCAGATCGCCAGAAATGCGAACGCGTTCACAAATAGATCGGTTGTGAAGAAGTGTGATTGCTGGATCTGCAGCACGGTCAATGCTGAGAAGAGCGAAGTGAGAAGCCCAACGCGGCGGCCATACATGCGCGAGGCAATGAAGTACAGGAACAGGATCGCGAACAAATCTGCAAGCGCAGAAAACTGGCGGCCCAAAATCCTCACGTCAGGTTGACCTAGGGCCTCCACCGCAACACGCACCAAGGTCATCGGCAGGTTGCCATACACGAAGAACGAGAAACCTCGATTGTACGGGTTGAGCGTGGAAGTTTCGCTGTTGAAATAATCCCCAATGCCTATCCATTGTTTCTGTTCAGCGGGGCAGACTTCCACGGGGATGGTTGCATCCGCGCATTTGTGCGCCTGCAAACTTCCCAACACCCCTGAGAGGAAATTTTCATCGGGGTGTTGGTGCTGGGCCTCACCCCAATTGACGCCAGTCAAGCGCAAATAGCCTGCCAGCACAAGCACTACCAGGAAGAGAACATCATAAAGCCAAAGATGCCGGAGACGTAGGTTCGTTACATTCGACATACTACATCACCAATTTACTGTTCATCGCGCAGGGACGAAGAATAGCATGAAATCCTTCGCTTCATACTTCGACTTGTATTCCATGATCCAGCCATCAGGATAAAGAGACTTCAGCGTCTCTGTACCGGCAAAATCATCTCGGTTAACAAGAAATAGCTTGGGGCGTGGACCGTCAAGGGTATCCTGTAAATTCTCGGGCAATATTCCGTTATCCCGCAATGGGAAGCCGGCATTGATCATGACGAGGCGGCTGTCAGCCCAATGGGGATAACCAACCAGCCATACCGTATCAGAGCGGCCCGTTAATGCAGTAAAGTTGTGTACTACCTCCCCCATTTCGGATGTGTTCCACGAAGATAAATCGTATAGTTTTTTGTATTGGTTAAAAACCAAATCATAATTCTGCAAAGAAGCCCATGCCAGCAAAAAGATACCTACTGCCAAAGCAAACCGATTATTCCATATGGACGCTGAAACAGACGCGAGTGCCGTTAACAAGCTGTCAAAGGCCAAACCCACCACAAGGAAGACTGGAATTATCGCTGCTCCTGAGCGGTTCAAAGATGGATTCTCGCCAGGAAAAGTAAGCGACAGAATTGATGGCAACATTAACATCGGAATTGAAATCAGAGTAAAAACATCCATCCAGTGCCGCTGCCGGATATATCGAACGATCAGTAGTACCACACCCAGATGAAATAGCACAGAGGTAACTACATCCAGTGCAGGACGATGTGGGACGGAAATTGGCCAGACTTCGCCGTCGTCCCAACCAAACATGGTTAATGAATTCCAGAAGTTTTGCAGGAAGATCTGCCAAGCCGGTCCTGGAAGAGGTCGTTCCAAGTCTCCTATTCGAGTCATAGCTCGGTATAGAACTATATCAGGATTTTCCATCATAAATCTCAAGAGTGG
>DASWKT010000073.1:0-18840 GCA_036396515.1 Anaerolineales bacterium
GGACGACGAGAAATTATTGATTCAGCACGGACGTTTTCACAGAACGGATGATTATCCTGACGAGGAATCGTTTGCCTCGGCGGCATTCCTTGTACGGAAGTTTTCCCCTGATTATTTGCTGCTCCACCCCGTCATGATGGATTACACGGGCGAAACATATGGCTCCGATTCGAGCCAATATCGCAGGCAGGCGATAAAGCAGGATGTACTCCTTGGACCCCTCGCCATGGAGTGGCGGGAACGTGGATATACCATCCTGGTCACCGGCGATCATGGGATTAACAGCGATGGGCATCACGGTGGGGCCACGCCCGAGCAGCGCGAAGTGCCGTTGTTCATCATCCCGCCCGATCGTCAGGGGAGAGGCGATACAAATGAAACAGTTTCCCATCTGCAAATTGCGCCGACTGTGCTGAAGCTGCTCGATGTGCCGATCCCTCAATCCATGAAGATGAAACCTTTGTGATATTCCCCGTCAGCCGCTCTGTTATTCTCCGATAATTTTTACCAGCACACGCTTTCTGCGCCGGCCGTCGAATTCCCCATAGAAAATCTGCTCCCACGGACCGAAATCGAGCGCGCCATTGCTAATCGCGACAACGACCTCGCGCCCCATAACTTGACGCTTCATGTGCGCATCGGCATTGTCTTCACCTGTGTCGTTGTGGCGGTATTGGTCGACCGGTTCATGCGGGGCCAATTTTTCGAGCCATTTCTCATAATCCTGGTGCAAGCCGGATTCATCATCATTGATGAAAACAGAAGCCGTGATATGCATTGCGGAAACCAAGGTAAGGCCTTCCTGGATTCCGCTTTCGCGCAAGGCCACTTCTACATCCGGGGTGATGTTTTTGAAGCCGCGCCGGCTGGGTATATTAAACCAAAGTTCTTTGCGGTAGGATTTCATTGTTTTCTCTTGCTGCAAATTTCAGATGTCATGGATGATTGTACTTGACTCCCATATATTAAGGTAGTTGTATTTTCAACTGAGAGAGTGTTTTCATCCCGTTTGGGAGAGTTAGCGTAACTTTTGCGCAATCAGCGCAAGAATCGTAAAAGACGACGAAAAATGATTTTGATGTAGCACCCTGGTTGGTGCCGGAAAAAAGAGTTGCTTGCCGGCAAAGGCGCTGACCGGGCTGAACTTTAACAACATACCCTCTGAATTATGGATGACTTTCGCCGAAGTATGGGCGGCGACCTGCACTTGCTTCTTGATGCCCATCGTACCAAGGGGGAGCGAATTCTCATCCTGCTCGGCGTGCTGGTCAATCCAGACCGTTGCCCAGCGGATAAAGTTAGCGGCGAAAATGGTCATGGCTTCCTGCAAGTAAATGGCCGGTTCGGAACGCACTTTCAGGCGATGGAGATAGAAGACCTGCTTGGTTTCCTTGATGCCCGCCTGGATGGTCTGGCGAGCATTGTACTTGCTAAACCAAGTGCGCAAATCGGTTGCCACGGGTGTCGCGCCGAAGTGTGCCAGGGCGCTGTGTTTTTGGGTCTGTCCGGTATAAAAACGTTCCAAGGCGATATCGAGCGGATCGGGGCAGTGTTGCAATTGCAATCCAGCCCAAGCGAGCATCTCTGCGTTGTTACCCACGCGTACCCAAGCAGTCTCGGTCGTTACTCTGTGCTTGAGCATCTGCACGATTTTATGGTTGTGCAGCTTGACATACACTTCATAGCCCATTTCGATTAGCAGGGCGATGTTATCGTACGTGCCGAAACCAGCGTCAAGACGGAAGCAGGCTGCAAGGGGCTGTGGATTTTCAGCGTTCTCACGCTCAAACTGTTCCAATCTCTTGCGCAGAGCCCTTTCCTGCTCCAGGTGTCCGCTCAGCTTTTTCCTGGCAACTTCCACCACCTTCTCTCGGCGCACGCAACGGCGTTCCAGAACGGGAATGCGCTTGGGGTTCGTTTCTTCTCGCAGTTGGGCAACGGTTTCTTGTTTGGCGCTTTGCGCTGCTGCCAGGGCTGCCCGTTGGCTTTCTAACCGTTTCTCGGCAGGCTTACGGCTTTGAATAAAGGCTTCGATCCGCTTTTGCAGGAGTTCTGTGCGCCGCCTCGGGCGCTGCCCACTGCGTTTTTCAGCTGCCAGCACCAGAGCTTCCGCCTGCGTACAGGAAACCGTGTCTCCGGCATGGTGCTCCACCGATAGCCAGAGCCGCCCGTAGGTCGGACTTTGCAGGCTGACCACCCCGGCCTGATACCCCAGCCGGATCTCGTCCGCCATATGTCCATAAGCTGCATTCGGGTACGTCCGGCTGGTGTTCGAGACCGGCAGCCCGGTTAGGTCACCATCGTATTGCAGCTTGCAGCCTTGCGAAGGCAACACAGACAGTTCACTATCCAAAAAGGGCTGGCTGACGTTTTCCAGTACGTTCACAATCTCGTGGACTTCGGCCCAACTCAAGCTTTTCAGCGTCCGGCTGACACCACTATAGTCTGCCCAACCCGCTTGCACCCAGGCTTGAGCTACCGCCAAATCTTTATCTAGCGGATGCGCGGCCAGGCTGATGTCTTGCAAATGTTTCGCACCAGACAAAATCGCCACAAGAAACTCCAGCACTTTCGCCTGTGGCGTGTGCTCGTAGACCTTCTGGCTGAGCTTGATCGCTTCGATGCCTGCGAGTAGACCGCTTTCCCTGGCAAAATGTCCCCAGGGAACTAAGAGCGCATGTTGGGTATCTTGTTCTTGGGCCATGTCCATTCCTGCTTGCTGAAATGGCTCAAGAGTACGTCACCCTTATTCAGTTGGTAATGTTCAGTTTTTGGTTGCTTTTCACGATTTCGCTCGTGATTGCACAACCGTTACGTTAATACGTAAATAATGACTATGCGTTCCGAACGCGATCAAGGGAATATTTCTCGAAGCGCCGTTGAGGATATTTTCCACGATCACACCTGCAAAAATGCATATGGACGCTAGCGTGATGGGCAGAATAAAGCACCGAACTTCATGCGCCGCAAAATATGAAATAGGTTTCTTTACTCTCATACAATGGTCTTTTCCCCTTCTATGAATTCCCTATAGGGCAGCCTTGTCAGGGCCTTAACAATTTCGGGGTCAAACAGAATATTAGCCTGTTCCTGCAAATACTGGAGCGCCTCCTCGACAGAGGATTTTTTGCGGTAATTGCGACTGCTAGTCAATGCGTCGAACACATCCACAACAGCAAAAATGCGCGCCTGAGTGGGGATATCCATTTCGGAGAGTCCAATCGGGTATCCACTCCCATCCCAGCGTTCATGATGATGTCGAACTACGGGAAGTGTCTCCTGCAGGAACGGAATCCCTTCCACGATGCGCGCTCCGATATCCGGATGGACGCGCATGATCTTCCATTCATCCGGGGTCAAACTACCAGATTTATGCAGAATGGTATCGCTGATCCCAATCTTCCCAATATCGTGGAGCAGGGCGCCTCTCTCCAGAGCCTTGAGTTGCTGACCGCTTAATCCAAGTGCTTCCCCCAGCAAACAGGCAAGCCGGCTAACACGGATACTATGTCCTTCCGTTTCCCGGTCGCGCGCATCCAGTGCCGACATAAGCGCGGTCAGGGTTCGATCATAGGTGATTTCCAATTCAGCATACGCGGCTTCGATTTGCTTTGCCTGCTGGCGCGATTCTAAAAGAAGGATTGAGCGCTCCAGGGCGATGGCGGCCTGGTTTGCCAGCGTTTGTAAATTCGCAAAATTTTGTCCCCGGCTTTCAGGGATCTTCATCCACAAAGCACCATACGTGCGGCCGCGTGTGAGAAGTGGATAGCAGACGAGCGATCCGTTTTCGATTGAGACGATAATACTTTGCCCGCTCTCAACTGCCTGATCAATCGTCTCCGTAGGATGTTCGCGGCGTGTGTGCAGACCGCTCGCATCAATTTCCACTTCGGCCTGAACCTGGCCCTCGCGCGTCAAAAAGACAATACCTGTTTCTTTCGCATTGGTCACTTTATGAGCGGCCCGGGCAATCAACTCAGCCGCCTTGCTTAATTCCTCCGTCTGTATAACATCCACACTCAATTGGTAGAGCAGGGAGGTGATACTGAGCGTGTTACGCAGCTCCTGATAAAGCCACGAACTTTCAATCGAAGCCGCTGCCTGAGAAGAAAGCAAATCTGCCAAGGATTCATCATTCTCCGAGAAAAAGATTTCATCCTGTTTCCCAAAAGCCAGAATGGTGCCAATGCTCAAACGGTGCAGGCGAATAGGAATGGCAAGTGCGCTTCTCAAACCGGCATCATCAATTTCCAGTTTTCTTGAATTAACGTACTTCCGTACATCGCGCACACGGAAAGGCTTTGTGGCATTTAAAGCCGCCTGCATGAGAGGTTCCTCTGAGGGTCTTGCATTGAGCGAAGCAAGTAATTGAGGAGCATCGCCAGCAGATGCAGTACGTGAGAAGTTACCCTGCTGGTCTAGCAGAGTGACAAATACGAAACGCGCTTCGAGAGTTTTGCGGGCAATGACCGCCACTTCAAGAACCGCGGCCTGCGGATCGAGCAGTGTCGTTAATGAAATGCCAGCCTGAATAAGTTCTGTCAGCCGCTGATGATAACTTGAGCGATCCCATGCCCGCATCAATTCGGATGCCACACCCTCTACAATTGCAGCATCCGACCCTGTAAATGCGTATGGTTTGTCCGAAGATAGTACCAGAACTCCTTTGACATGTCCGTGCTGGATCACTGGAACGCAAATCAGTGAAAGTGTAGGCTCGTCCTGGATTGGGATGAAATCAGGATCAATACGCACGTCATTCACGATTTGGGTCTTTTTCAACCGCGCAGTGCGACCAACCACCCCTTTTCCTTCATCCTGTCGATACCCAGGTGGAATAGTGCTTGTCATGTTGCCTGCCGATGCAAGCACAACGTATCCTCGGATTTCGGGTTCGTACATCATTAAGGCGACGATCGAACAATCCATGGCTCGTTCAAGTGTGTTTACGGCGAGTTGCGCAGCGACAGGTGGATCAAGCTCAGCTTCAAGTTGTTGACTCAGTTCATTGAGGAACGTCAGTTGAATCGTTCGCCGCTTTTCAGCACTCAACTGGTGTGTGAGCGAGGCAATTTGCTCATTCAGGGCATTTACATTTGTAGCAGCATCAGGAATGAAAATTGAACGAGGGCGCTCTTCCTCAATGGGTCGGACCGGCAGACGGCCAAAGTGCATAGCATTGTGGAGGATCCCGTATGTTGCGAGGGTAGTGATGACCCCGCCTAAAAGAAAGCCAGCTTCCCTGCTGAGGGAAGGGGAGTCTCCCAGAAGGAGAATTAATCCAGTCGTTGTAAGTATCTGTATTGCAAGAAATGTTTCGTTCGCGGGCCACCCAGATGCATCTTGTGCGGTAATGGAGCGGATCGCAGTGAAAAATGAAAGGATAGAAATCGCGAAAAGCGCAGCTCCAACTGCGACGCCTCCCCAGGACGGAAGGTATTGCAGAATGAATTCCAATCTCGACGGTATCAGCAATATCCCCTGCGCTAGTACAGACATAATTCCAGCAGTGATGATATGGATCTTATTGGATAACGACAAAGGCATACGGTTCATGAGAATGGTACGAAAATGTGCATTTTCCACAATTGTAATACATGACAATCCGATCTTTGCCATCTTACATTACAACCTTGAAAGTATTACCGCTGGTCTCATTAACTGTCAGGCTTTCTGAAGTGATTTGCAGGAAATATTCAAATCTCCTGTTTAGATCTATATGCGGTACCCTGTAATCTGATATAATTTTCGTTGCACAAGGGAAATTATCGAGGGGTTGTGCCATATTTTATCTGAAGAAGAAACTGATTATGACCCCATTCATTACGCTCGAACAGATAGATCAGGCGGCAGGTGCAGTCCGAAAACGCACCTCACACCAGCCACGCGTAGGCATCATCCTGGGTTCGGGGTTGAACGACCTGGCTGATTCCGTTCAAAAAGCGGATGTTATCCCGTATGCCGACCTACCCAACTGGCCCATCTCGACGGTCCACGGGCACGCAGGTCGCCTTGTCATTGGTGAACTTGAGGGGCAAACAGTCTTCATTATGCAAGGGCGTATCCATTTTTACGAAGGCTATAGCATGTCGCAGATTACTCTGCCGGTCCGTGTGATGCAACGGCTTGGCCCTGAGATTATGATTGTGACCAACGCTGCGGGCGGAGTAAGTCCGGATTTTACCCCCGGCGATGTGATGCTGATCACAGATAACTTAAATCTTATGGGGATGACCGGAATGAATCCATTAATTGGCCCTAACCTTGACGAACTCGGCCCACGTTTTCCCGACATGAGCCAGGCCTATGATCGTAAATTGATGGATATCGCCCGAGACGCGGCCTCACAAAACAGTATTGTGTTGCAGGAAGGTGTGTATTGTGCGTTGAGTGGACCCTCTTTTGAGGGCCCGGCTGATTTACGTTTCCTGCGTATGATTGGTGCGGATGCGGTAGGCATGTCCACCGTACCGGAAGTGATTGTTGCCCGTCATGGAGGCCTGCGCGTACTTGGGTTTTCAGGCATCAGCAATAAAGCCAATCTGGATGGCTCAACGATCACAACCCACGAGGAAGTTATCGAGGCTGGCAAGATCATCGCTCCCAAAGTGGAAAAGATCATACGTGACGTGCTGCGTTCGCTGTAACCATTGGCGATATGGGCCCCATATATCGTTCTCTTGCTGCCTACGAGCCGCTGATATATATAGCATTAGCCATCTGGAGCTTGTTTGCGTTCAGGAGCATGTACCGGTCATGGCGGGAATGGCAGGATTCTGTCTATAGCCTTGAACGCGAGTTCGCCCTGACGAGATTAGTTCGCGCAACCGCACTTACTTTGCTTATTCTCGGCCTGGTGTTTGCCGAGTTTTTTATCGCTACGTTCGTCGCGCCAGCATTGCCTGCTTCGGATATATTGGCGACTCCAACTCTTGATCTGCTGGCTGCGCCGGTCGGGACGATCTCCCCTGAGATGGCGACTCAAAACGCGCTTTCGCCTATTCTATCACCTGTGCCAAGTGGATCGAGTGGCTGTGTACTAGACCAGGTGATCATTACTGCCCCCGAGCCGGGCGGTGAGGTGAAGGGAAAGGTCGAGTTGATCGGAACTGCCGACATTCCCAATTTTGGTTTTTACAAGTATGAAGTTACACCTCTTGGCACCGAGAACTGGGCTACGGTCTCAGCCGGGCGCGAGTCTGTGCAAAATGCTAAATTGGGTGATTGGGATACGACGACGCTGGCCAATGGCGACTATTTTTTACGCCTTGTCGTGACGGATAATATCGGAACATCGCTCGAGCCCTGTGTGATCGCCATACGGATTCTTAACCCATAAAATTTTCCGGAGGATATGTGGCTTTATTTGAAATTCGCCCTGCTATTGCGACTGACATCTCCCATTTAATGGCAATCGAACATTCCTGTATGAGCGATTACGTCTGGCAACTGGAATTGCGTCGCGAGGCAGGTCAGGTGGCCGCAAATTTCCGCGAGGTCCGTCTGCCGCGCTCGATCAGTGTGCCTTATCCGCGCAAACCATCCTCTCTCGGCGATGAATGGACGCATCGGGGTGCGGTCATGGTCGCCGTTCACGAGAATATACCGATCGGTTATGTTTGTGTGAAGGAGGAACAGACCTCTGCGATCGCATGGGTAACAGATATTGTCGTTGCGCCTGACCATAGACGCAAAGGCGCCGCGTCCGCTCTATTGGCTGCCGCACAAGCCTGGGCCTCCGGGAGAAGCGTGCGTCGTCTGATCCTGGAGATGCAGTCGAAAAATCAAGCTTGCATTCACCTTGCACAAAAATTCGGGTACGAATTCTGCGGGTATAATGACCAGTATTATCCCACTCAGGATGTCGCGTTGTTCTTCGGGCGAGTGCTAAAATAGCTTTGGAAGGGTAGTATGTTTAACGGTTGGATGGAAGGCTTACTGGCGGGGCTGAAAACGCTCAACGATATTTTAACGGCGGGTATCGCGATCACCGCGTTTTCGTTGTTGCTATATGCCTTGTCCTTCAATCTGCGTGATCGTGTAGCGCGTTCCTTCGCAATTATTTTGTTATGCGTTGTGGTAGTCTTTACCACAGAAGCACTACAAAACAAGTCTGTGCCCAATTGGGGGATCGAATTACTTCTGCGGATCCAATGGGTGGGAATCATATTTCTGCCTGCCTCTTATTTACATCTTTCAGATGCATTGCTTGTGACTGCAGGCCGTCCTTCGCGCGGGCGCAGGCGTCTGGCTGTACGCCTGATTTATGTTGTCTCAGTCATCTTTCTGGTGCTGCTCGGATTGGGTTTACTTGTCGGTGCGCTTGTGCCGGATGGGCAACCTGCACCGCATTTGCGACGTACCGGGTGGACTGAATTTTTTACGATTTACTACATTGGGATCATGATCTGGGCTGGATACAATTTCATCCGTGCCTTCTCTCGCATGCTCACACGTTCCGGCCAGCGTAGGATGCTCTACTTGATGGCCGGCGCGACCGCGCCTGCGCTCGGTTCATATCCATACCTTCTGTTTGGTTCCGATATCGCGTCGCGCTACCCGCTTTTATTTTGGGGAGCAGCACTTATCATAAACTTGCTCGTTGCCGGGTTGGTTGTTACCATGGCGTACGCGGTGGCGTTTTTTGGCGTTTCGTGGCCTGATCGTGTAGTGAAGAGTCGCCTATTTAAATGGCTCTTGCGCGGACCGGTGACTGCCTCGCTTGCACTGGCTGTAATGACGATCGTCCGACGAGCAGGAGAACTGCTCGGAGGAGAGCCCTACTCGGCTTTTGTTCCGCTTGTCATGGTGGCAACCGTCCTGCTGTTTGAACATGCGGTCACATTGTTTTCGCCATTGTGGGAAAGATCGCTCTTTTTTGGCCGCGATCGGGGTGAGCTCCAGATATTGCAGAACGTTGAGGAAAGATTGTTGACACGCGGTGACTTGAAACAGTTCCTTGAAACTGTGCTTGCGGCTGTACGTGACCATCTACAATCTCCGTGTGCATTTATCGCTGCACTGGATGGTGAAGAGCTTTCCCTCAGTGTGGTTGCAGGGAATCGCACATTACTGGAAAACGAAGATCTTGACGAAGCCCTGCAAATGGTCAATCACAACGGAGAAAGTGGAAGGCATGAATTCACGTGGGGTGATTTCTGGATACTGCCTCTTCACCAGCGCAGAACCAATGGCGACCGTGATGAAATCCCTCCACTGCTGGGCCTGCTTGGGATTGCGCGCAAGGCAAATCAACCGCTGGATAAAGATCAGCGCGATTCCCTCTGGTTATTGGCGGACCGGGCTGCCCTGGCGCTGGAAGATCGCCAGTTGCAACAACGTGTGTTCCGTTCGCTGGAGGATATTCAGCCGCAAATTGACATGCTCCAGCTCATGCGCGCAGCTGGAAGATATGATACGCGTGCCACCTTATTGACCGAGCCATTGCCGCGCGAGACAGATTTGGCAGATTGGGTGAAAGATGCGCTCACGCATTACTGGGGCGGGCCCAAGTTGACCAACAATCCTCTCATGAAATTGCGTGTTGTGCAGTTGCTCGCCGAAGAATCTGATGGTAATGCATCAAATGCATTGCGGGCGCTCCTTCGCAAAGCGGTTGACCAGGTAAGACCTCAGGGGGAACGACGCTTCACAAGCGAATGGATTCTTTATAACATTTTGGAGATGAAATTCATCGAGGGACGCAAAGTGCGCGAAGTGGCCGGAAGATTGGCGATGTCAGAGGCGGATTTATATCGTAAACAGCGGATTGCTGTTGAAGCGGTCGCCCGCGCCATTCTCGAAATGGAACAAAACGAAGCAATTCATCAGTAAGGAGAATTTTATGGATACCAACGGCAACACAAAACGCAGGTATGAAAATGCAATGCCTGTCACGGATGAGAGTTGGTGGGAATCCGTCCTGGCGGAGGAAAGGCGGTATTCATCACATGTCTCTCGCCCACAGCCAGCAACACAAAAGATGCCTCCAGCAGTCTCGAAAAAACCAGAATCAGCAGAGCCGGCCGGTGAGGTGAAGATAGACTGGGAACATGTAAAGGGCCTGTATCGCGATGATCATATCCTTTCTATGAAAGTCATTGGTCACAATCGCGGCGGGTTGCTTGTGCAGGGAGCAGAAGGGTTATCCGGTTTTATCCCGCTCTCCCATCTTGTGGAACTTGCGGGCAAAAGCGACCTTGCGGATCGCGATATCGGCCCGGAGGGCTATGAGGGCAAGGTATTGAATGTGAAGATTATAGAATGTGCCCCGGAAGATGGACGGGTTGTTTTTTCCGAGCGTGCCGCCCTCTCTGAACCTGGGAGGCGCTCCGAATTGTTTCGGAGCCTCCAGGCGGGCGCACAGGTAAAAGGCACTGTTACCAATATCACAGACTTCGGTGTGTTCGTTGATCTTGGCGGAGTCGAGGGATTGATTCATATCTCGGAACTCTCATGGGGGCGTGTATCGCATCCGCATGATATCGTAAAGCTTGGGCAGGAGATCGCCGTTCAGGTGCTGGATCTCTCGGCCGAGCGTTGCCGGGTAGCTCTGAGCCTGAAGCGCATGACTCAGAATCCGTGGGAGCACGCTTCAACAGATTTTGCAGAGGGCCACGTTTTACTTGCGGAGATTACAAGTGTTCTATCCTACGGCGCATTTGCTCGTCTCGAAGTCGGCGTAGAAGGCTTGATCCATGCAACCGAAATGCCGCTCGAAGCAGGGCAAACTCCGCGTGACATCCTTACAGAAGGTCAACACGTTCAAGTGCGCGTCCTGCATGTCGACCCGGCACACCAACGAATGGGATTGAGCCTGCAGACAAACTCATAATGCCGAAACAATCCAATCCGCAACACACCTACGAACCAGAATTGCGCGACGATTGGCTCGATCGTATGGCGCGCTTCAACCAACACTTTGGTCGTTTCGTTCGCGACTCGCTGGGCGTGATATTGATCGCAGCTGCCCTCATGTCCTTTCTTGCACTTCGCGGTTATACCAAGGGTATCCTTCTGACACCGTGGGCCAGCCTGCTTTCGTTGTGGTTTGGATGGGGTGCTTATCTCATTGTTATTGCGATCAGTTATGCTGGACTTGCTCTTTTGCTTCGAGATAAGGCGCCTTTGGGCTGGGGCAGGATTTTTGCTTTTGAGCTCGCTGCCTTCCTGAGCCTTGCTCTGCTTGCCGCTATGGGAGGCAACTCCCTTCTGCGCGCGGAGACAGGCGCGGACGGCGGTCGCATTGGATGGGGACTTGTCACGCTGTTTTGGAAGCTGGGCAGAACATGGGGAACTCTCCTGTTATTTACTGCATGGCTTCTGGCGTTAATGAGCGGATTCAATGTGTGGGCTATGCTTGAAAGGTGGCTTTTGAGACTGGCGGGTGAGAATACGCCTGCTGAGGTAACGATTCAGCCCGAGGTGGAGCCGGAGTCGCCTGCCGAAAAACCGGCCAAACAGCCACGCAAGAATCCTGCACCGTTGCCGCCTGAATTCCGCAAATCCCTGCGTGTTTCAGAGCATCAGGATAAAAAACCATCGGCTCCGCGTGAACGGGATGGACGATTGCCTTCGCTTAATATTTTGCTGGCAGATCAAAATACGCGTCCCGATGAACGAACCATCAATCAGACGGCTGGCATGATTGAAAAAACGCTTGCCGAGTTTGGCATTTCTGCAACAGTGATCGGTTTTCGTGTAGGGCCCACAGTGACTCAATTTGCCGTGCAACCCGGCTTCATGAAAAGACCCGGAGCTACTGAAGAAGAAGCACAACAAATCAAAGTACGCGTCGCACAGATCGCTTCTTTGCAGAAGGATCTGGCCCTCGTACTTTCTGCAGAACGATTGCGCATCGAAGCCCCTGTGCCTGGAAAGCCCTATGTTGGAATTGAAGTACCGAACACACATTCTTCAGTAGTCCGTATGCGCTCCATCCTGGAGACGGACTCATTCCACAGAATCGGCGCGCCGCTGGCGATGGCTTTGGGTCGCGACGTTTCCGGCCAGCCTGTGGTTGCCGATCTTGCGCGTATGCCTCATTTTTTAATCGCAGGCGCGACAGGTTCTGGCAAATCTGTTTGCATTACAGCGCTGGCGGCTTGCCTGGCAATGAATAACTCTCCTGAGGACTTGCGCATGGTGATGATCGACTCGAAGATGGTGGAGTTGTTGCGCTTTAACGGATTGCCACACCTTTATGGCAAGGTTGAGACGAATGTAGAGCGCATCCTTGGTGTGCTGCGCTGGGTGGTCGTGGAGATGGAGCATCGCTACCGCCTGCTTGAAGCCGCGCATGCGCGCGACCTTGAAGCATATAATCGCAAGCTCGCGCGCAAGAAGGACAGCTCTCCGCTGCCGCGTATTGTTGTTTTGATTGATGAACTGGCGGATCTCATGATGTCGGCTCCTGACCAGACGGAGCACAACCTTGTACGCCTTGCGCAGATGGCGCGCGCGACAGGGATCCATTTGATCGTTGCAACCCAGCGCCCTTCAACGGATGTAGTAACGGGTTTGATCAAGGCGAATTTCCCGGCGCGCTTGGCTTTTGCAGTTGCATCCGGCGTGGATAGCCGCGTGATCCTCGATACCAGCGGCGCGGAGAACTTGCTTGGACGCGGTGACATGTTATTTTTGAATCCTGAGGTGGGGAATCCCATCCGCGCCCAGGGTGTGATGATCACCGACATGGAGATCGAACGACTGGTATCGCACTGGCAAAAATCAGTGGGTGTCACCAGCGAAGCGCCGCCTTGGGAGAAGTTGCTCAGCGAGCCGGATGAAAACGAGGATCAGGGGCTTATTGAGCAGGCAGTTACGATCGTCCGACAGAGTCAGCGCGCCTCCGCTTCGCTGTTACAGAGGCGCTTGCGCATTGGTTACCCACGTGCCGCTCGCCTTCTTGACCAACTCGAAGAGATGGGGGTGGTTGGACCCTCACAGGGCGGGGGAAAGGAACGCGACGTCCTGTTGGGTCCGATGGATGACGAAGAATCAGGTGCTGATACCTAGAAGCCAACTGTATTAAGAATCTGAACCATCAATTCGTTTTGCTGTTATGATTGCCAAATTCATCAAACTACGGGTTTGATTTTTCATCTGATGATTCACATCACCAGCTGCTAGAAAAAATTTTGCACTTCAAAATCGTTAAATACGGAAAGTGAGTCACCAAGAGGTTCTTCATGGAGAAGATCGCAAACGGCAAGTCATCTAAAAGGACGTTCAGCGACTATCTGCGTCTGTGGTTCAAGTGGGTATTGGATCCACTGGGTGGGTTCTTTAACAGTCTGGGATTGACTCCCAACACGATGACGATGTTGGGCCTGCTGGGCAATTCAGTTGGTGCTTATTATCTGGCAAGAGGCGACATGTTGACTGGTGGTATCCTTGTCCTGCTTATGACGCCCATTGATGCCCTGGATGGAACCATGGCGCGTCTGCGCGGCGAATCTAGCGACTTTGGCGCGTTCGTTGATTCAGTCACGGATCGCTATTCGGAATTGATCATTTACGGCGGTCTTCTATATCATTTCCTGAGCCTCGGCGAACCTTTCGGTGGATTGCTCGTGTTTGGCGCGGCGGCGGGATCTGTGCTGGTTTCTTATGTGAAAGCGCGGGCAGAAGCATTGGGGTATGAAGCAAAGGTCGGTTTGCTCACACGCGTCGAGCGTTACCTGGTCCTGGCGCCAGCGCTGGTCTTCAATCAATTATTGATTGGTCTGGGGATCATTGCACTGTTCGCAAATATCACTGCCTTGCAACGCATCTGGTATGTGCGCAGGCAGGCACATGCTAAGATGAAAGAATAGGAGAGGCATATGCCTGAAGGATTTGCTCTTGGCCCGTTATTTGTTCGATTTTATGGAATTATCCTCATGCTGGGTGCGCTGGCAGGTGCCTGGCTGGCAACACGTGAGGCCAAACGGCGCGGTTATGAGCCCGAAATTGTCTGGGATTTGCTGACGTATTTGTTGATTGGAGGAATCATCGGTGCGCGGCTGTGGCACATCCTGACGCCGCCTCCTTCCTCCGGGATCACTGCAGGCTGGTATCTCACGCATCCTCTTGATGCCCTCGCAATCTGGAAGGGTGGACTCGGAATCCCAGGCGCGGTGATCGGTGGAGTGATCGTCCTGTATTTTTATTGCCGCAGACACAACCTCAACTTTCTCCAGTGGACCGATATTGCTGCACCAAGCCTTGCCCTGGGGCAGGCAATTGGCCGCTGGGGGAATTTTTTCAATCAGGAACTCTATGGTTTTCCAACTAACTTGCCATGGGGAATTCGCATCACCAATCCTTCAGCACGAGTCGCTCCATACAATGATTTGACAAGCTATCCGCTGGATGTTACACGTTTTCATCCCTTGTTCCTTTACGAATCAATTTGGAATCTCGGCAACATGTTTTTTCTTATGTGGATTTCTCGTCGATATGCGGAGCGTCTGAAGAATGGCGACCTCTTTCTCATTTACCTGATTGTTTATCCAGTCGGCCGCTTCTTTCTAGACTATTTGCGAATCGACGCTTCCCTGGTCAGCGGCATCAACATCAACCAGACCATCATGGCAGTGGTTGCCGTCTGCGCGGCCGCCGTCTTGTATTGGCGGCATCGCGGGGATGCTTCGCACCGTTTAGCCTGAGCATATCTGAAGGATTCAGCCTGACATAATCAGGAGGGACTGTTGTCTTATTGACCGATAAATCCTCTATGCATATGCTCAAATAGGTTAGAAATTGACAGGAAAAATGATTGAAACAAACGATCTGAGTAAACAGTTTAACAATAACTTCTGGGCTGTAGATGGTGTCACACTATCCGTCAAACCTGGCCAGATATTGACGCTGCTTGGCCAGAACGGCGCGGGGAAGACTACGACCGTTCGCATGCTCACTGCCCTATTGGTCCCCACGCGTGGATGGGCGCGCGTCGCCGGTTATGACGTAACAAAAAAACCACAGGAAGTACGTGCCAACGTCGGTGTGTTGACAGAGCAGCATGGTCTCTACATGCGGATGACGGGTGAAGAGTATCTTGAGTTTTTTGGTGAAGTCTACGGGCTTGACCCAAAGATAAGAAAAACGCGTAGCGATTACCTGATGGAATATTTTGGTCTCGCGCAGGCCGCGCGCCAGCGCTCCGGTGAATATTCAAAAGGTATGAAACAGAAACTTGCCCTTGCACGTGCGTTGATGCATGACCCAGCCGTGTTGCTGCTTGATGAGCCCACCTCGGCGATGGATCCCGAGTCTGCTCGATTGGTGCGCGATGAGATTGCCCGTTTGCGTTCATCGCAGCGCACGATCATCATTTGCACTCATAACCTTGCCGAGGCTGAAGCGCTGGCAGACACAATTGCGATCATCTATCGCGGGAAAATCTTATTGAATGGCACATTGGATGAACTTAAGCGTAGTGTTTTGGGCCCTGTTGAGTATGAGGCCAAGTTTGCTGAAGACTTTGATACAGGTGAAATGGATCTGCCTCAGGGGGTGATTTTGGCATCTCGAAGCGCGACCAGTTTGCGTTTCCGGGTGGAAGCGCCCCAGGTGGTCAATCCACAGCTTGTTCACGCGTTAACATCCCGCAATGCTCCATTGGTTTCGTTCCAGGAAGTCCCGCGGAAACTCGAGCATGTTTATCTGAAGACCATGGCGGACGCACAGGGAGTGGCTTATGCGGCGTAACTTTAGACCAATCTGGATGGTGGCCCGGCGCGAATTTGTGGACCAGTTCCGCGACTGGCGAATCATTGTGCCGATGCTTTTGTTGGTGACATTGTTCCCATTCATCGCAGATGATTCGACCCGGCAAGCCGTGAATTTTATGAATCGCTTCGGCGGTGATTTGATATTGGATCGGCTTGTGCCATTTGTAGTACTGGTGATCGGATTCTTTCCGTTATCTTTCACGCTCGTGGTCGCGCTCGAGTCTTTCGTTGGTGAAAAAGAGCGGGGAACCATTGAGCCGCTTTTGAGTTCCCCATTGGAAGACAGGCATATGTATCTAGGTAAGCTGCTGGTTGGCATCACAACGCCGCTCGTGTTCAGTTTTGCGTCTATCGTCATTTATTTGATCCTGGTCGCGCGCCGGGATGTCGAGTTTCCCAGTGCTTATATGCTTGCATTGGTTTTTTTGCTTACCTTTGCTCATGCGGTCTTGATGGTCAGTTCCGCGATTGTGATCTCTGTACAGGCCACGACTGTGCGCGCTGCCAATTTGCTGGCGTCCTTCGTGGTTGTGCCGGTGGCCTTTCTGTTGCAAGGTGAGACTGTGCTGATCTTCTGGGGCAATGAAGATGTGTTGTGGTATGCGATCGTTGGAGTTACTCTGCTGGCAGGATTGTTGATCCGCCTGGGGCTTGCCCATTTCCGCCGCGAGTATTTGCTGGGCCGTGAGGTCGATACACTTAACATCAAATGGATGGGGCGCACATTCGAGGATCGTTTTACCGGCAATGCGGGATCGATTTCCGAGTGGTATCGCAGGGAAATTCCGGTCACAGTACGTGAATTGCGTAGACCGCTCGTGATCGTCTTGGCGCTTTCATTCGTTGCAGTCGTCGTTAGTTATATGTGGGTGGTCGAAAATGTTCCTATTTACCTGCACCTGACACCCGAACGTGTCGGTGAGATCAGGACATTCGTTACAGAAAATCTAGTCAATTTGGATTCATTGGGTGAGCGCCTCCCTGCGCCTGTCCTGTTCTTCCATAATGTGCGCACGACTATTGTCTTACTTCTCCTCGGATTGGTTTCTTTTGGCACTTTGGGACTGACATTGTTTCTTGGGAATATCGCATTGATCGGAGGGGTGCTCGGCGCGGCAAACCTGGTTGGCTATTCGCCACTGCTTGCGTTTGTCGTGGGAGTTTTGCCTCATGGCATATTTGAATTATCGGCAGTATTCCTGGCTACCGCGGCAATGCTAAGAGTGGGTGCGCAATTGGTCACTCCTCAACCCGATAAAAGTCTGGGCGAGATGTTGTTGATCTCGCTCGCGGACTGGTTCAGGGTTTTTATTGGAATTTCGGTGCCGTTCCTTGCGATTGCAGCATTGATCGAAATTTATGTAACACCCGTTTTGATCAAAATGGCATTTCCATATTTATGAAATAGTAGAGGGTATAGTGCCAAAAATCATCATTCTTGGTTCGTCCAATGCCGTGCCGTCAAGGGACCATGAGAACACCCATCTTGTCATTGTTGGTGAGGAACGCACCATCCTTGTGGATTGTGTGAGCGACCCCGTTGTGCGCCTGGAACAGGCAGGCGTGGATTTTAACGAACTTACAGATATTGTCATCACCCATTTTCATCCCGATCATGTTTCTGGTGTTCCGCTTCTGCTGATGGATATGTGGCTCATGGGGCGGACCAAGCCGATCAATATTTATGGTTTGCACTTCACCATGGATCGTCTTGAAGACTTAATGGGGTTCTATGGTTGGTCAGATTGGCCCAACTTCTTCTCTGTCGGCTTCTATCGTTTGCCGGAATCAGAAATGGCGTTCGTGCTCGATTGTCCTGAATTTAAAATTCATTCGTCTCCGGTTCATCATATGATTCCCACTATCGGGTTGCGCGTGGAATGTAAAAACCCGGGAAAAGCCTTTGCATATTCATGCGATACCGAGCCTTGCGAACAAACCGTCCGGCTCGCAGATGGAGTAGACATTCTCATCCACGAAGCTGCGGGCGCGGTATTTGGACATTCCTCTGCTGAACAGGCAGGGGAAATCGCCACAAGAGCTGAAGTGGGCAGGTTGTATCTGATTCACTACCCGACCGGCCGGTTCGCAAAAGGCGACATCGCCGCCGAAGCCAGCAAAACCTACAAAGGTGAGATCGTTATCGCCAAAGATTTTATGACGATTGAGCTATAAAAAATCCCCTCTCCTGTTTTGAGAGAGGGGTTGAAAAGCGCTGATCCGCTCAAGGGTGGGGAAATACGAATCTACCAGCCCGTGATATATGGCTCCCATTCCTGAAAGTCAGAGAGATGCCTCCCGAAAATATAAACGGCGTTCGCGGGGGGTTCCTTCGGCGGATGTAACAGGTGCATGTGCGCCTCTTCCACTTTTCTTCCACCCTTGCGATGGTTGCAATGCGGGCATGCCGCGACGACATTCGTCCAAAGGTGCTCACCGCCCATATGGCGCGGGATCACATGGTCCACTGTCAACCCGCCGTCGCGCTTCCCGCAATACTGGCAGGTATAATTATCACGCCGGAAGACCTCACGCCGCGTCAGTTTGACGTGCGGGCGCGGTCGGTGAACCTGACTCTCGAGCCGGATGACCGAGGGACGTGGAATCAACTCCCTAATTGTTTTGATGTGTCCGCGTCCATTCACGACCATTCCGGCTTTGCCTGCCAGGAGCAGACCCATAGCGCGTCGTGTCGTACAGACATTGATCGGTTCAAAATTGGCATTTAGCACTAGCACGGGTTCGTGCATTCTGCCTCCGCAACAGGCACGATTATACTGCTGATTTTTTGAATCCGGAAAACAGGCCTTCTGTAATGCTATGAACTTGTTATAGGAGATTTTATGAAAGTCCTGGTTGCGGGCGGCGCAGGTTTTCTCGGTAGGGCCCTCACCAAATCCCTTGTAAGCGATAACCACGAAGTGATCGTCCTGACGCGTCGCACACCAAAGCGATCCAACCAATTCCAGTGGGATGGAATGACACCAAATGGGTGGGGACACCTAGTCAATGGGGTGGATGCGGTGGTGAATCTAACGGGATTCGGCCTGGAGCATTGGCCGTGGACCAATCGTCAGAAACAGAAATTCATCGACTCTCGCGTCATCCCCGGGCGGGCGCT
>DASWKT010000074.1:0-9979 GCA_036396515.1 Anaerolineales bacterium
TGTCACCATGGAGGAGATGCTCCACCACTGCCGCGCCGTTGCGCGCGGTGCAAAGACTGCGCTTCTCATTGGCGATATGCCCTTCATGTCATACCAGGTGTCCGTCGAGGAAGCCACGCGCAACGCAGGCCGCTTCCTGCAACAAGGTAGTATGGATGCGGTCAAGCTCGAAGGCGGGCGCGAGCGCGCGGATGCCATCCGCTCCATCACAGGCGCGGGGATTCCCGTCATGGGGCATCTCGGTCTCACGCCGCAATCCGTACATCAGCTCGGCGGGTTCCGCGCCCAGGGCAAGACGGCAGTCGCGGCAAAACGCCTCGTGGAAGATGCAGTTATCCTGGAAGAAGCGGGCTGCTTCAGCATTGTGCTTGAATCGGTCCCTGCGCGGCTTGCGGAGTTGATTTCAAGCCGAATTTCCATTCCAACCATTGGCATTGGCGCGGGCGCAGGCTGCGATGGTCAGGTTTTGGTCACGCATGACCTGCTCAGTTTGTTCGATCGTTTCACGCCCAAATTCGTCAAGAAATATGCGAATTTCCATTTGGAGATGCAGAGAGCTTTTGCTGATTACATCGAAGACGTGGAGACCAAACGCTTCCCAGCCCCGGAGCATACCGTCGAAATGGACGATACCGAGTGGGATACTTTATTGAAAGAAATCGACCACAAGCACTAGCACCTGAACCCGGTGCAGGTGTAAACACAGATGAATGCAGAACTTCTGATCGTCGGCACGGGCGCGCTTGCCACGCTCTTTGCCGCGCGGCTTGCACAGGCAGGGGGTCACATCACTATGCTTGGAACATGGAAAGAGGGCCTCGATGCCCTAGATAAAAACGGCGCGCGCATACTGGATGGTAACGGGAAGGAATACCGGTTTGAAGTCCAGGTTACAAACAATCCACGTGAATGTGTTGGTATGAAGCATGCGCTGGTCCTTGTCAAAGCCTGGCAAACGGAACGCGTTGCGCGCCAGCTGGCGGAGTGTCTTGCAGAAGACGGAGTCGCTGTGACTCTTCAAAATGGACTTGGCAACCGCGAAACGCTCGCTCAAAGCCTGGGCTGGGATCGCGTTGCCCTGGGCACCACCACCACTGGCGCTACCCTGCTCGGTCCGGGCTTGGCGAGAGCAGGCGGAGAGGGAGTCATCTCCATTGAACGGCACCCGGCTTTAGGTCCAATCGAAGAAGCGCTGAGGGCCGCAGAGTTCAATTTGCAGATTGTCGAAGATGCCCAGTCGCTGATCTGGGGCAAGCTGGTCATTAACGCCGCAATCAACCCGTTGACCGCGTTATTACGAGTCCCAAACGGCCAGTTGCTGGAACGTCCATCCGCGCGCAGGATGATGAGCTCCCTGGCGCACGAGACCGCCCAGGTAGCCAGCGCGGAAAAGATCCATTTACCGTTCCCAGACCCGATCGCGGCGGCTGAAGATGTGGCGCGTAAAACAGGCGCAAACCACTCTTCGATGTTCCAGGATGTGCTGCGCGGTGCCCCGACAGAGATCGACGCGATCTGCGGCGCGGTCGTAAAAGCCGCGCAGAAGCATCACATTCATACACCTGCCAACTGGGCCTGCTGGAATCTCGTCAAAGCTTTGATCAATTAATAAGGGGCGTGACATTCTTCCACCAAGTTGGTGCGTTTTGTTGTATTCCCCTTCAATCGTTGCATGGTAAGATACAAGTAAATGTAGTAGATTTTGGAGGTCACTCATGCCCAGGTGGCTTATTTTCACCCTGCTTTTGGGGCTAATGGTATTGCCCTCGACAGCGAGCGCACAGGGAAACACAAAACTGGAGTCGATCAATATCGAGCTCTGGTCGGAATTCGACCAGGCCAGTATGCTCGTCATCGATGAATTTGTGGTATCGCAAGATACCCCGCTCCCTGCAAAAGTAACGATGCGCTTTCCGAAAGCGGGGAATCTCATCGCTGTAGCGACTGAAAGCAACGGCAGGCTGTTCAACACAGACTTTGAAGGTCCGGTGGAACAGGGAGACTGGCAAACCGTCACATTGACTGTGCAGTCTTACGACCCACATCGTATTGAGTACTATCAGCCGCTCATGCGTGAGGGGGACCAGCGCCGGTTCACATATCAGCGGTTTGGCGATTACTATGTGAAACAATTCGGTCTCAATGTACTTATCCCGGCGGACAGCACAAATCTGGTTACAACCCCTCCTCTCTCAAATACACAGATTTCGGCAGACAATTTGCACCTGGTCGGTAGGGTCAGCAAGAGTTCAATGAAGATGGGACAATCGTTTGAATTCGATCTTGAGTATGAACGAACGTCCGATGCGCTCGCCAACCCGGATCAGACCGATCAAGTTCAGCCCTCGGAACCTATTGGACCAAATACGCCCGGGCGCGTTTCCGTGAACAGATTGCCCTGGCTGATCGGTGGCATGGGGCTGGCATTGATCATCATTGCATTATGGGCCTACTGGCGCTCCACCCAGTCAAGCGAGCAAAAACCGCGTCGACGCCGCGCTGCTCCTGTACAGGAAGGCAAGGATGATCAGATCTATTGTCATGAGTGCGGCGCGCGCGCACATCCAGGCGACCGCTTCTGCCGCACATGTGGCAGCAGGTTGAGAGTCGAATAAATTACAGGAGCAATTCCAAGGAAGAACCAGGCGGACCGTGATCCTCGGCGTACCATACATCGTTCCTATCTACTTCATCTACGGCCTGGCCTTTTTCAGCATGGCTTTGCTGGTGGCTATAGAAGGAGGCCGCGCCTCAGATGTACGTCTGCGCAGGGCGCTGCCTCCGTTGGCAGGCTTTGGCCTGGTCCACGCCGCGCACGAATGGATGGAGATGTATGTGCTTATGGGCCATCCCATCTCCAACCTGGAATTGTCCATCATGTGGGGAGTACAGCTGGCAACCCTGGCTTTCTCTTTCATTTCACTGGCAGCCTTTGGAAGTTTTCTTCTGGCCGATAGCGAAATCACACGGCGGCTGATCCTGTTGATCCCCATTGGGCTTCAGGCCGTCTGGGTTTTCGGACTTTATAACTTTAGTGGACAATATACTGGTCAAACGTTATGGGATATTGCGGATGTGTGGACTCGTTATACGCTGGCGATCCCCGCCTCGCTTCTGACCGCCATTGGGCTGGTTATCCAACAACGGGCGTTTCGCCGCTCCGGGCTGATCCGCTTCGGGCGGGATGCATTGTGGGCAGCCATTACCTTTGGCTGGTATGGCTTATTTGGGCAGATTATTGCGAAAGCCACGCCTCTTTTTCCATCAAATATTATCAATCAGGAAGCGTTCCTGGGATTGTTTGGTTTTCCCATCCAGATGTTCCGTGCAGTGACGGCAGTCGCCGCGGCTATCTTCGTAATCCGTTTTCTGCGCGCCTTTCAAGTGGAAACAGACCGAAAGATCGCCGAACTGCAGGCCGCGCGCTTGGAGGAATCCCAGCAACGCGAAATCTTGCGTGGTGAGTTATTCCGGCGCGTGGTCGCCGCGCAGGAGTCGGAACGCCAGCGCATTGCGCGTGATCTGCACGATGAAACAGGCCAATCCCTTACCGCCATTGGCATGGGGCTGCGCGGCCTTTCAGGGAGATTAGGTACCCGCAATAAAGATGGCGTCAAGACTCTGCATCAACTTGAAACACTGACAGCTGATTCGCTCAAGGAATTGGAACGCTTGATCTCAGACCTGCGCCCTTCCCATCTGGATGATCTCGGCCTCTCTGCCGCGTTGCGATGGTACGCAGGTAGAATACAGGAGCATGCATCCATAAGTATCAGAGTGGATATTACCGGCGAAGAAAAGGATCTGGATGAAGCCATGAAGATTACAGTTTTCCGAATTATCCAGGAATCCTTGAATAACATTATCAAACATGCCCAGGCGAGCCATGTAAATATTCATTTAAGCTATGAAGCCAGAAATGTACGCATCGATGTCTGGGATAATGGAATCGGCTTTGATCTGGATCAGGCAAAACAGAAACGTACCAGCCGCCCCTCGCTGGGGCTGGCGGGCATGGAAGAACGCGCTGCACTGGTGGGCGGGAGTGTCTCGATTCAGTCGCGCCCGGGTTATGGGACGGAAATTGAAGCCTTGATTCCTTATCATCACAATGGCAGTAAAGCTGAGGTGAAAGATGACCACACGTCTGTTATTAGTGGATGACCACGCAGTTGTCCGTTCCGGGCTGAGGATGCTCTTGGAAAATGAACGCGATGTCGAGATCATTGGCGAAGCAGCTACTGCAGCAGAGGCGCTTGAAGCGGCGTTACGGCTGAAACCAAACGTCATTCTGATGGACATCGGCTTGCCAGATATGTCCGGAATTGATGCCACGCGCGAGATCAAAAAGCGTTGCCCGGAGTTATCCATTGTCGCGTTGACCATCCACGAAGATGAGGAATATTTTTTCAAGATGCTGGAAGCAGGTGCATCGGGCTATGTCCCGAAACGGGCAGCTCCGGAAGAGCTTGTCACTGCCATCCGCGCCGCGGCAACAGGACAGGTGTACCTTTATCCATCGCTTGCAAAACTGCTTGTGCGCGACTTTCTGAGCGGTGGAAGACCATCCAGTGAGCAAACCGCCTCTGACTTGACCAATCGTGAACAGGAAGTGCTCACTTATCTTGCAGAAGGCGCAAACAATGAAGAGATCGCCGGGTCATTGGTGATTAGTCGAAAGACAGTCGCCCGTCATCGCGAGAACATCATGCGGAAGTTAAATTTACATTCCCGTGCGGAACTTGTACGATACGCAATTCGTAAGGGAATCATTAAGGCGTAATTCATTTACTCCAATCCTGTCCCTAGGGATCAGTTGTTTTTGTAGGAAACGCGCCAAGCCTGTCCTGAGCGTAGTCGAAGGAACTGCGGCTTGAGTATCTAATATACAGAGATGGCGGGCGCAGTGCGCCCGCCATCATGTTTCTTTCCCCAATCAGATTATCTAGGGTTATTGGGCAGGAGCAGCCACCTCAGGACGAGTGTATGTGCTCACATCACCACCCAGGTCTGCAATCGAGTCGATCAGGAACTGGATAACGTACTTCGGATTGTGGACAAATGCACCCGGGTCCTTATGGCTATATTGGAAGTTGAAGGCGGCTCTGAGCAAACGAGGAGTCCAGTAGCCGTTGAAGTTAGCGCTCTGGCCTTGGTCATTCTTGTCTGGTTCGCCATCACCATCTGCATCCAGGAAGAAGTATGGATATGCAGCGGAGTCATATACGATACCGGCGCCAGACGTTTCAGTAGCATAGGTCTGGATTTGAGTATACAGAGCCTCAGACAAGGTCTCGATTTCGCCAGCTACGCCTTCGGTCACATCGCCATCGCCATCCCAGTCAGTGGTATCCGTGTTGAAGCGGATATCTTCCGGTGCGGCATCTCCATGGCAGCCAGCGCAGGCTTCCAGCTTTGGCTCAAGCGCATGAACATCGTGGCAGTCTTTGCACTTATTGAGCGGGTGAGTAACATTCTGGCCGAGATACTCCTGGCCTTCGTACTGGTAAGCACCTTGGGCATCGTTACCGAACAGGGTTGCGCCAGCCGCAAAGTAGTGAATGTTCTTGAAGCTGATCTTTGGATCAACTGTGTCGGCATCCTTGTTTCTGAGTGCCGCGTTCACGCTGGCAGTAGACTCACGCCCTTGATGGCAGGCGATACATAGATTGCTGTCATCAGCCACAAAGTTGCCATCAGCATCTTGTCCGCCCAAGCTCACGGTCTTTCCGCTTGGAAATACAACTGATTTAACTTCATAGCGGTTGGGCCAATTAGCTTCGTCATGGCAGGTACTGCATTTGAAGCCATTGCTGGGGTGCTTCGCGCTAACGCCTGTAGTAAGCGTTGAACCAGTCGGTGAAACGACAGTGGTGCCACCATTCTTAAGGAATTCGGGCAGGCCCTCGGCAGTATGGCATTTCACACAGCCGTAAGGAACTGTGCCAGTCTCATCCCAATCGCGGAACGGCATGGTGTTGCCAGCGAAGTGACCGGCGTCATCGCGCGTAAACTTGCTCACCTCACCGCCCAGATCCTCGATCGAATCATAGAGCAGTTGGACGATGTATTTGTTGCCGTGAGCGAACGCACCGGGATCCTTGAGAGACACCTGGTAATTGTACGCAGCCTTGAGCAAACGAGCAGTCCAGGTAGTGTAGCGCACTGCGGAGCCTTCTGCTTGGTCAGGTGTGCCATCGCCGTCATCATCCACAAAGAAGTAAGGATGGGCCGCAGGATCGTATACGATACCAGCACCAGTTGTTTCCTTGGCATATTTCTGAATCTCGGCCATCAGAGCTTCCTGCAGGCCCTGGATTTCATAGAACATGCCTTCTTCTTTATCGCCATCGCCATCATAGTCCCAGGCAGAGGCTTGGGTCTCGCGGATGTTCTGTAAGCCACCTTCAGCCTTGACCTCATCGCCATGGCAGCTAGCACATTCGTCAACCTTTACCTTAAGGGTATGCGGGTTGTGACAGCCAATGCATGTATCGTAGTTGTCAACGTGCATATGCTTGGCATCGTAGATCTTGCCTTCATACTCGTAACCGCCCTTGACCTCGGTGCCGTAGAGCGTGGCGGCCGCGGCAAAGTAATGGATGTTGCGGAAGCCGAATGTCACATCGTTGCCTTGGTCATCTTTGATCGGGGCGACAACAGCATCTACATCTTCTACTTCGAACCTGGCGATCTGTCCGTCGACAGAAGCCTTGGATTCGCGGCCTTGGTGGCAAATCATACAGCGAGCAGCATCGCCCAGGTCTTTGATGACATATGGCACTGGATTGCCGTCTTTATCCAATTCGAAACCAGGGAAGGCAACACTGTTCAATTGGAAGGTGGTTACCGGGTTGTGACAGGCAACGCACTGAATGCCTTGTGAATCCTTTGCTGGCACCGCAGCATCCACCTTGTTAGGTTCCGAATCGTCAGCACCGAGGAAATCTCGGTAACCGGCAGTAGTGTGGCACCTAGCACAAGCAACGGGCACTTCAGCGGGATCATCAGCATCCCAGTGGCGGAAGGGTTCGGTATCGACGGCGTTGTGGGCAGAGCCTTCCCAGAGGGCAAGGTAAGGCACTTCAACAGCCGGTTTCTCTTCTACTACAGGGGTTTCTGTGGGGGCGGCAGTGGAGGTCGGTTCAGGCCTCCCACCGCATGCGGCCAGAATGACTGCCAGCAGAAGAACGGTTCCGAGAAGCAACAAACTTTTTTTCATTGACATTTGTGATATTCTCCTTTCAATGGTTTTCTTGCGAGACGTTTTAAAGCAGCCTTGTCTTGAAGTCACCTCCTAGGCAAATTAACATTTTTAGGAAGCTTTTAATCTCCTATTCATTTTAATCTGAAGTAAATCCCAGCATAAGAACGGATGTCACACGCTAATCGGATAAAAGTAATAGATTTCACAATAGAGGTGTGATTCGGAGAATACAAAAGTTCCTGCACATATTGGCAGGGCATCCTGTCCCATCAATAAGAACCGGAACTACGCCTGAAACCGTTGAACAACCTGTAATAACATGATTGAAATGATGACGGGCGCTGGAACGCCCGTCATCTTGTTTTTTTCCCCAATGCTCTGTTGGTACGCGATTACTTGAGCGCGTCCAGGGCTTGCTGGAGGAGCGCCTTGGCGAAGGCCGAGTTGTGGACGCCTCTGCTCTGATCCTCGACTACGAATTTGTAGTTCCACATCGCGTTTGCGACCGCTTCGGGGTATACCCCCGGGATCGACCGGCCTTGCTGGAGGTTCCCGTCGTCGTCGGTGGAGTCCGCTGCCATGATGCCGCTCGCGACAAGCAACTCATGGACCTCGTCGAGCATCGCCTGAACTTCCGTCTGCACGCCGTTGATGTCGAAGTTCTCGGCATCAGCATGGCAGGTCTGGCAGCGCGCCACTGCGGGCAGGTAGGTATGGTTGCTTTCATCTCCCATATGGCAGGCCACGCAAGTGTTCTCAACCAACTGATAGTGAGGGCTCGGGCTGCCGCTCACACCCAGTCCGCCTTCGCCGAGCAACATCGCGGCTTCAACACCGTAGTGGGTACCGAACCGGGTATTTGTACCGAGGTCTATGTTTCCTCCGCTCGCCACGGGCAGATCGTTACGGATCTGGTGGCAGTTGGCGCAGAGGTTGCCTTTGCCGCCATCAAAGGTACCGCCGGTCTTCTCCAACACCACAGGCTGGGCGTCTCCCGTCAGGGAGAAGTCAGCCTTAGTGTAGGTAGTGTGGATGTTGTGGCAGGTGCGGCAGTCGAATGGCGAGACGTTCGTCACACCTTCAACCGACGCGTCATGCGGGGGCAGGCCGGCGTTGATGCGCGCTTTGGCACCCTCGGTGCCGTGACAGCCAGCGCAGTCGGTGCCTTCGCCTCTCACGAAGGCTTCGCCTGTCCCATGCACAGAACGCTCTCTGAACTGCGCCTCCTTGGAGACGATCAAGGTGGTGTCGTTGTGGCATTCGGTGCAGGTGAGATCGGCCGTTGTAAGTGCTGGACCAGGCTCACCCTGCGGACCTGCGGGGCCGGCAGGACCAGCCGGACCCGGCTCGCCCTGTGGGCCAGCGCAGGCCGTAAATACAACCGCGGCTGCGATCAGGGCGCCAAGTAAAACAAGGATTTTCTTTGTAGACATTTTTTTGGCTATCTCCTTTCGGTGGGTTTTGTGCAGAGGGATTTCATTATAGTTAGCTGAAAGACACCTCCTTGATCATATTAAGTTGTTAGTGGGCCTTTTAATTTAGTTTTTATCTTAATCTAAAGTTAATGATGTACTAAGAACAGACGTCATCCCCCTGTTAGATATATGCAATCGGTTTTACAGGAATAGTCTCAATTAGAGACATTATATAACAGATTATGAAAAATACATTAAAAAATGGGTCGAACTTCCCATATTAGGGATTTGGTTGGGAATTCAACACGTGGGGTGAAATCCCAATTTTGCCCACAAAACGGGCTCAGTCGTGGTTGATTCGCTGATCCAAAGATTGGTGATCCGCCCGATTTCTTTTCTTATCCCTTTCTCATATACTGGAGATGAAAAAAGGAGAATCCCATGAATACAATCGCACTTGCGCTCATCCTGCTGGTCCGGATCGTTGTGCCCTTCAGCATATTGATCGCCCTCGGTGAATGGATACGGCGTCGCGAAATAAATTACTGGCTCCAGATGTGAGGAAGTATGGAAGCGATTACTTCTTTTCTGGTGATATTGGCGGGCGTGCTCCTGCGATTGGCAATTCCAATCGTAGGAACTTCCTTTTTGATTTATTTCCTCCGCAAACTGGACGCGCGTTGGCAGGTCGAAGCAGAACTTCGACCCATTCCCATTGATAAACCCGAGTGCTGGAAGATTAAAGGCTGTTCACCCGAAGAGATAAAAAACTGTGCTGCCAGCACCTCATCTCTCCCTTGCTGGCAGGCCTATCGCCTGCCCAATGGCTATCTGCGCGAAGAATGTATCTCTTGCAAGGTCTTTATTGACGCGCCGATTCCCGCATTAAAAATTGAACCAAGGAGAATGTAAAACATGACCTCTAGAATTGAACGATTATTGATCGCATTGATGTTTGCCCTGCTTGCTGCGGGCATCACATTGGTGGTCGCCAGCGCGCAGGAGGGCACGATCCCTCCCGTACAGACAACATCTGATTGCGTTGTATGTCATACGGAATATCAGATGACCTGGCAGAACGGCGCGCATGGAAAGGCAGGCAGTGACCCCATCTTCCTGGCCGACTGGACAAAGCAAGGCAAGCCTGGTGCCTGCCTGGTTTGTCACACCACAGGCTATGATCCGGCTACAGCAACTTTTAAGGAAAATGGAGTGACATGCGAAGCCTGCCACGGTCCTGCGCCGGCAGACCACCCTAAAACTCCCATGCCCGTAGACCGTTCCACTGATTTGTGCGGACGCTGTCATAGTGACACACGGTTTGGCTGGCAGGATTGGAAAGTGAGTACCCACTATC